>JASLIH010000299.1 GCA_030152105.1 Actinomycetes bacterium | reverse complement strand
AGGCCGATCTGCACGCCGATCAGCGTGCCGACGATCTGGGCGATGACCGCGCCCGGCCCCAGCAGCGGCGACAGCACCGGCAGCGAGCAGATGATGCTCATCAGCAGCAGGCCGGCCAGGCTGGAGGCGAGTGGGGTGAGGTGGTCGGCGATCCAGGTGCCGATCCCGGTGGCCAGGATGACCCCGATGATCAGCGAGATGAACGCCATGAACGGCAGGACGTTGCGGATCACCATGTCGATGGCTTCACGCCCGGACTGGTAGAGCGTGCCGACGACCCCGCCGACGGACCGGCCGATGCGGTTCAGCAGGGAGTTGATGGTGTCCATGCTCACGCCCCCTCGGGAGCCGGGCGATCGCCGGCCGTGGTCGTGACCTGGGGTTCGTCTATGTCGCGGGCGCGGCGGGCGAACATGACCCTGCTGATCGTCTCGGTCATGATGCCGCGCATGAAGATCACGATCAGGCCGACGTAGAAGTAGCGGACGGCCAGGTCGCCGAGCGGCAGGCCGAGCTTCGTGATCCCGGCCGCGATGCCGGCGTAGACGAACAGCTCACCGGGGTTGACATGGGGGAACAGTCCGAGCGGTGGGTGGACGAAGCTGACCGCCGCGTCGTAGAAGGCCGGCTTGTCGCGCTCTGGGAGGAACCGGCCCATGGTGTAGGCCATGGGGTTGGTCAGGAAGAACACGGACAGCACGGGCAGGACGATGTAGCGGAGCGGGTAGTAGCGAAGTCCCGGCCGCCCGGCCATCTCGCCCACCCGGTCGATCCGCTCCGGCCCGATCAGCTTGATGAGGGCGTGGACGGCGGTGAGCAGCACGATGAGCAGGGGGACGATCCCGACGACCAGGCCGACGAAGGTCTCGCCGCCCTGGCGGAAGACGGCGATGAAGTTCTCGGCCCACTGGCCGAGGGTTTCGTTGATGCCTGCCACCGGCGGGGCGCCGGCGAACAGTGAGAGGTCAGCCACTGGTTCCAACTCCTTCCCGGACACGGGGATGGATGGCGGCCGCGGCGGAGTGGGCCGCGGCCAGGACCCTCGGGGGCAGGCCGGGCACGGCCGCGCCGGCCGCAAGCTCGGCCGCGGGCAGCCCGAGCAGGGCCGGCACCGGTTTGGCGTTGGCGAACACGGTGACCCCGCGCAGCGCCTCGGCGGCGACGACGCGGTCGTCGGCGTCCACCGCCACGACCACGTAGGCACGTCCCCGGAGCTGGCGGCGGGACGCGCCGATCGACACCCTTCCCTGCCGGCGAAGGGCCCGCGCCCTGGCCATGAACTGCTGCGCCTGCTGGTAGGCGAGCACCAGCTGGAGCAGCCAGAGGAGACCGAGCAGGAGGAAGATCGCGCCGACGCCCATGCCCGCTCCTTGTGTTGGCGTTCACGGCCCACCAGTCGGCCTCATGCTGGTTCGCGGAGTCCAAGGGCGTCCAATACAAAAAGCGGCGGGACCCATACATGAACGGGATCGAACGCCAATCCCGGGCACGCCCGCCGCATTGACACGTCCACCCGGACGATGTAAAAGTATCGGAACAGATGTGATCGTCTTATCACGGATGTGATGAAGAAGATGCCTGCCCCCCGGGACCCCGAGCTGCTCGCCAAGGCGGCGCGCCTGTACTTCCTCGACGACCGCTCCCAGGACGACGTCGCCGCCATCCTGGGGACGACCCGCTCCAACGTGTCCCGCATGGTGCGGCAGGCGCGAGACCTCGGCATCGTCGAGATCCGGATCGTCGCCCCGGCCCAGCGCGACCACGAGCTCGAGCTGGCCCTGCGGACGCGCTACCCGCTGGCCGACGCCCGGGTCCTCGAGGTCAACGCCGAGACCGAGGTGCTGGCCGGGGTCGGCCACCTGGCCGCCCGCTGGCTGGACGAGACGCTGCGCGACGGCCAGGTGGTGGCGCTCTCCTGGGGCCACAGCCTCCAGGCGATGATCCGCGCCGTCGACCTGGCCCGCCGCGACGTCGAGGTGGTGCAGCTGGTGGGCGGCCTCTCGGCTCTCGACTCGGCCGTCACCGGCCAGGAGCTGGTCCGGGAGCTGTCCGAGCGCATCGGGGCACGTCACCGCTACCTGCACGCCCCGGCCCTGTTCGGCTCGGCCGAGGCGCTCACCCTGCTCCGGCGCGAGCCGGCCATCGCCGGCGCGCTGGACGCGGCCAAGCGGGCCGACATGGCCATGGTCGGCATCGGCGCCGCCGGCATCGGCTCCTCGGGGGCGCTGCTGGACGCGCTCGCCCTCAGCCCGGCCGAGCGGGCCTCCTTCGACGCCGCCGGGGCCGTCGGCGACGTCTGCGGCCGCTTCTACGACCTGTCCGGCCGGGAGGTGCCCAGCGTGGTCAACCAGCGTGTCCTGGCCGTCACCCTCGACGACCTCCGGGCCATCCCCACCGTGGCCGGGATCGCGGCCGGGCCGGAGAAGGCCATCGGCATCCTCGGCGCCCTGCGGGGCGCGATCATCGACGTCCTTATCTGTGACCAGCAGGCGGCGCGGTCGGTCCTCCGCCTCGACGGAGGAACCTAGACCATGGAGCTTCGACACCTGCGCTACTTCATCGCCGTCGCCGAGGAGCTGCACTTCGGCCGGGCGGCCGAGCGCCTGCGCATCACCCAGCCGCCGCTCAGCTTCCAGATCCAGTCGCTGGAGCGCGAGCTGGGCGTGCGGCTGCTGGTCCGTGGCCGGCGGGTGGAGCTGACCGAGGCCGGCCGGGCCCTGCTCGACAAGGCGCGCCACGCCATCGAGGCCGCCGACGCCGCCGCCCGGGCGGCGCAGCAGGCGAGCACGGCGGTCAGCGGCCGGCTGCGGGTCGGCTACCCGGCCACCGGCATCTTCGAGCTGCCCCCCCTGGCCCTGCGCAGCTTCGCCGAGCGGTTCCCTGACGTCGGGCTGGAGACGGTGGTCGCGCCCACCGGCGCCCACCTGGAGGCGCTGGAGGCCAAGCAGCTCGACGTTGCCTTCGTGCGCCTCGGGGTGCTGGACCGCGAGACCATGCGCTACCGGACCCTCCAGGCGGAGCCGCTGGTGCTGGCCGCGCCGGCCGACCACCCGCTGGCCCGGCTGCCGGTGGTCCCGGTCGAGCGCCTGGCCGGCGAGCCGATCGTCCTGGTCCCCCACACCGTCGAGCCGCTGCTGTACCGCTACCTGGTCTCGGACGTGCTCGGCCGCTCGCGGGTGGCCCCGTCGGTGGTGCTGGAGGCGACCACCCTGGAGAGCGCCTGCAGCGCGGTCGCGGCCCGCCTCGGTGTCGCCTTCGTGGCCGAGGCGCTGACCGGGGTCCTGGCCGTCCCCGGGGTGGTCTACCGGCCCTTCGCCCCGCCGGCGCCGCTGTCCAAGCTCGGCGTGGCCTGGCGCCAGGACGCGACCTCCAATACCGTCCGCTGGTTCCTCGAGGTGCTCGACGAGCTGGTCGCCGACGCCGCGGCCGCCGAACGCCGGCTGGCCCCGGTGGCCAGCGGAGGGGTTGCGACATGACCATGCACGCCGGCATCGTCCTGGCCGCCGGGGCCGGCACCCGGGTCGGCAACAGCCGCAACAAGGTCTACCTGCCCCTGGGCGGCCGGCGGATCGTCACCTGGTCGCTGGAGCTGTTCCGCCAGGTCCCCGGGATCGGCCGGCTGGTCCTGGTGGTGCGCGACAACGACCGGGAGCTGGTCGGCGAGATCCTCGACCGCGAGTTCCCGGACGTGCCGGTCGACGTGGTGACCGGCGGCGACACCCGGCACGAGTCCGAGTACCGGGCCCTGCTCCACCTGGCCGACGACATCCGGCGGGGCGAGATCGACATCGTCCTCGTCCACGACGCCGCCCGCCCCCTGACCCCGGTCCGGGTGGTGGAGGAGGTGCTGGCCACGGCCATGCGGACCGGCGGGGCGATCCCGGCCCTGCCCCTGGAGGACGTGGCCGGGGTCGACGAGGCCGGCCGGATCTCGGAGTCGGACCGCACCGACCTCATCAGGGTCCAGACCCCTCAGGCGTTCAGGAGCACCCAGCTGCTGGCCGCGTACGAGGCGGCCGCCGCCGACGGCTTCGCCGGGACCGACACCGCCTCGTGCGTCGAGCGCTACCAGGGCGTCGCGGTGCACGTGGTCGCCGGCGACCCGCGCAATCTGAAGGTGACCTACGCCGACGATCTCTTCATGGCCGAGCTGATGCTGGCCGCCTCCGGGTACAAGCGGTGAGGTGAGAGGCATGGACAACGTCCACATCGTCACGCTGGGCTGTCACCAGTGCCACGGTGAGCACCTGCACGAGGTGACCTACGCGGGCAGGCTGCTCGCATCGACCCTCTGCTCGAACTGCGGGCACCGGATCGCCAAGGACCTGCCCGGCCTGCGCCGGGCCTACATCGCCGACGTCGAGCACCGCATCCTGACCAAGCCGGGGCGCATGCTGCGCCGGGTCATCCACCACCCGGTGTCGTTCGCCCGCGGCCTGCCGGGGGCGCTGCTGCTCAAGCCGGCCAGGATGGAGGCCGAGCTGCGGGTCCTGACCGGCCGCCGGTAGACGCCGCTAGGCGACGATCTGCAGGGGTTGCTCCAGCGCGTCCTTGAGCCGGCCGAGGAACCGGCCGCCGGTGGCCCCGTCGACCACCCGGTGGTCGATCGACAGGGTGAGGCGCAGCACCTGGCGTACCTCCACCTTCCCGTCCACCACCCGCGGCTCGGGGTGAGCGGCGCCGACGGCCAGGACGGCCCCCTCCGAGGGCTCGAGCACGGCCGTGAACTGGTCGACGCCGAGGCTCGACACGGTGAAGGCCGCCCGGGCCGCCTCCTCCGCTCCGAGCTGGCCCGCCCGTGCCCGGTCGGCCAGCTCGGCCACCTCCTGAGCGATCCGGACGACGCTCTTGCGGTCGGCGTCACGGACCGCCGACACCAGGGTCGCGTCCTCCCCCACCACCGCCACCCCGACGTCGACCCGCCGGCGGACCAGCAGCCGGTCCCCGCCGAAGGAGGCGTTCAGCTCCGGGCTGACCGCCAGCAACCCGGCGCACGCCTTGACCACCAGGTCGGTGAGCCCAACCTCGACCCCGGTCTGCTGGTTCAGCTCCGCCCGAAGCCCGAGCAGCCGGGTAGCGTCGACCGTGACCTTCAG
>JASLIH010000286.1 GCA_030152105.1 Actinomycetes bacterium | reverse complement strand
TGGTGGAAGGCGTCTGGGGTGAGGAAGGCGGTGATCTCCTGGATCTGCGCGCCGCGCAGGGTGAGCACGTCGATGGCGCGCGGCATAAAGGTCTGTGTCTTGTCGTCCCAGGCGTAGAGGCCGAAGGCGAGCTGCCCGTTCGCGCGAGCAGGAATGAGGCGCCAGCGCGTCGTACCGGCCAGCGGCCCGCCGCGAAGGAACGTGGCGACCTGTTCGCGGCCGCGGTACCAGGTTGGCAGGGGCGGCATGGCCAGCTTGGCGTCTTCGGCCAGCATGGCGACGACCGCGTCGACGTCGTTGCGCTCCCAGGCGGTGACATAGCGCTGCACGAGCTGTCGCAGCGCGTCGTCGCTCAGTGAGCGCAGCGTCGCCTGCTGGCTTTGTTCGGGCAGTCGTTGGTCGACGGTCTTATGGGCGCGCTGCAGGGCGCTGTCGACCGAGACGGGCGTCGTTTCGAGCGCCATGGCGGTTTCGCGGGCCGAGAAGCCGAGCACGTCGCGGAGGATCAGCACGGCGCGCTGTCGCGCGGGCAGGTGCTGGAGTGCCGCGATGAAGGCCAGCTCGACGCCCTCGCGCTGCTCATAGCGGGCCTCCGGGCTGGCCGGGTCGCTACTCAGCACCAGCCGCGCATCCGGGTAGGGTTCCAGCCACACCGCCTCGGTCACTGGCTCGGCGGGGCCGTCGTGGGGGTCGGTGGCGGGCCCGTAGTCGACCGGAAGCACTCGTCGGGGCCGCCGCTCGATCGCCCTAAGGCAGGCGTTGGTCGCGATCTTGTAGAGCCAGGAGCGGACCGAGCTGCGGCCCTGGAACCGCGGCAGGCCGCGCCAGGCGCGCAGCAGCGTCTCCTGCAGCGCATCTTCTGCGTCGGCGGCTGAGCCGAGCATCCGGTAGCAGTGGGCGTACAGCTCGCCGCGGTAGGGTCCGGTGAGTCGGCCGAAGGCGTCGTCGTCGCCCCGCTGGGCGGCCTCCAGCAGCTCGCGCTCGCTCGCGGTCGACACCGTGCCAGCCGCTCTGGTCCCGTGTTCAGGCCCGGTGGTCATCGTTTTGGCTGCCAGAGAGCGAGCTCGCCGCACTGTGGCGCCGAGATGACGCTGCGCCATCCGGCCGGCCCCTCGCGCGGTGCCAGCAGCACCGAGGCGCCGAGCTGGCGTGCGTGTTCGGTGGATGCTTGGATCTGCTCGACCTGGACGTAGGGCAGCCACAGCGGGCGCGTGGTGCCGCATTGGACAATGCCGCCGCCGAACCCTCCTCCCAGGTCGAGGGCGAGGTAGGAGCCGCGCCCGGCCTCGATCAGCTGCCGGCGCCAGCCCAAGAGGTTGGCGTAGAACGCGCTCGCCTGTGCCTGATCACCGGTGTGGAGCTCCAGGTGGACGACGGGCCTGGGAATGGACATCTGCATGGTCATCGGCATTGTGATCCGCGCTCTAGCCGGAATCCATCGCCGCCGCAGCATCGGTGAGCGAGATCCCGGCCGCCAAGGTGCACCCTGCCCTGGCGCCGCCCACACGGCCACATCCAAGCCTGCGCAGGGGTGGAGCCTGCGCCAGGTGCAGCTTCGTGGCGGGCGATGGATTGCCGCCGTTCGCTGGATCACCACCTCCACAAGGCGGCGACTGGGCTCGCCGGGCACCACCCCATACAGGAGGGTGTAATGACGATCGCAGACAAGACAGTCCTGGTGACCGGGGCCAACCGCGGTATCGGGCAGGCGCTGGTCGAGGAAGCCCTTAGCAGAGGCGCTAGGCTGGTGTATGCCGGCACGCGCCGGCCGTTGGCCCATCCCGATGGGCGGGTCACGCCCCTGACCCTGGACGTGACCAACCCGGCGCAGATTCAGGCAGCCGCCGAGAGCGTCGATGCTCTGGATGTCCTGGTCAACAATGCCGGCATCTGGCTGTACGACGACCTCAGCGACCGTGCCATGCTCAAGGAGCACCTGGCCGTCAACTTCTACGGCACCTGGGGCGTGACCCAGGCGTTCCTGCCGCTGCTGACCCGTTCCAGGGGAGCGATCGTCAACAACGTGTCGTTGATGGCCTTCGCCGCCTTGCCGCTCACGCCGGCCTACTCGATCTCCAAGGCGGCCGCGTTCTCCCTGACCCAATCGCTACGCGCCCTTCTGGCGGGGCGGGGGGTGCGGGTGCATGCCGTCCTGACCGGCCCCACCGACACCGACATGACCGCCGGCTTCGACATCCCCAAGGCCTCGGCGGCGTCGGTGGCCCGGGCCATCTTCGACGGCGTGGAGGCCGGGGAGGAGGACATCTTCCCCGATCCCATGTCCCAGACCCTGGCCGGCAGCTGGCGCAGCGGCGCGGCCAAGGTGCTGGAGCGCCAGAACGCGGCGCTCGCACAAGCACAGCCCGTCACTGCATAAGCAAGAAAGGGACGAAGGCTGAGTCCTGTAGCAGCGAGACGTACCGGCTCAGGAACGCACTCGGACAAGGAGATGGAACGCGATGACCGATCACAAGATTGTCGGCCGCAAGGAGTGGCAGGCCGCCCACGACGAGCTGCTCCAGCGCGAGAAGGCCCACACCCGGATGGGCGACGAGCTGGCCCGCCAGCGCCGCGAGCTGCCTTGGGTCGAGGTCGACAAGGACTACCGCTTCGACACCGATGACGGCACCCGGACCCTGGCCGAGCTGTTCGACGGCCGTTCCCAGCTGCTGGTCTACCACTTCATGTTCGGCCCCAGCTACCAGGCCGGCGACCCGGTCAACTCCTCGATCGCCGATAGCCTGGACGGCCTGCTGCCGCACCTGCATGCCCGCGACCTGACCCTGCTGCTGGTTTCCCAGGCGCCGCTAGCCAAGCTGCAGGCCTACAAGCGGCAGATGGGCTGGCGCCTGCCCTGGGTCTCGGCGGCCAACACCGACTTCAGCTTCGATTTCGGTGCCTCCGCCACCGAGGAGCAGGCGCGCGGGTTGCTCCCGCCCGGGGAGGGTGGGCTGCCACCGATTGTGGCCCAGAACGCGGCCGCGGCCGGGACCGACGTCGTTGGTTATCTGTCGGAGGCCCCGATGGTGAGCGTCTTCACCCTCCAGGACGGTGTCGTCTACCAGACCTATGCGACCACCTGGCGTGGGGTCGAGTTCCTGATGGGCTACTACCCGATCCTGGACCGGGCGCCTAAGGGCCGTGACGAGGGCGACGCATGGCAGACCTGGCTCCGCCGCCACGACGAGTACAACAGCCAGTGACGCTACGGAAGGCTGCGCCACCGAACCCATGGCCCATGCAAGGAAGAGGACGATCATGAGTGACTTGTCGGGCAGGACGACGGTCGTGGTTGGCGCCAGCCGGGGCCTGGGGCGTGGGATCG
This sequence comes from Actinomycetes bacterium, assembly GCA_030152105.1. The sequence goes on along the minus strand of JASLIH010000286.1, from coordinate 359 downwards.
CTCGCGCGTTCGCCGAGGCTGGTGCTCCGGTGGTCGCGGTCGCCCGCACCGGCCCGGCCCTTGCCGAGCTGGCCACCACCAGCGCCACCATCCGGACCGAGGTCGCGGATGCGGCCGAGGAGACGGTGGCGTGGAGCCTGCTGGACCAGTACCAGCCGGAAGTGCTCATCCTGGTCGCCGGTGCCAACCCGGTGATGGGTCCACTCCAGCACCAGACCTGGGAGACGTTCTCGGTCAACTGGCACGCCGACGTCAAGATCACCTTCACCTGGCTGCGTGCGGCGCTGCTGCAGCCGCTGCCGCCTGGCAGCCGGGTGGTCGTGGTCAGCAGCGGCGCCGCCATCAACGGCTCACCGGCC
>JASLIH010000035.1 GCA_030152105.1 Actinomycetes bacterium | reverse complement strand
CCGGCCAGGTAGTCGACCTTGCCGGTGAGCCCGGGGAAGTCGCCGACCCCGTCGCCGTCGGCGTACAGCTCGACGTCCACGCAGTAGATGACCGCGTTCTTCCACCACAGGTCGTAGGCGGCGGGGGGGCTCATGCCGGACCGCCCCGCCCGGTCAGCTCCGGGACGACCTTGGACCCGAAGGCGTCGATGAACGGCTGCTGGTGCTCGGCCTGACCGACCTCGTGCAGGTAGATGCGGTCGAAGCCGAGCTCGAGGTACTCGCCCAGCCAGGCGATGTGGCGGCCCAGGTCGGCCGAGACGAGCACTGCCGAGCGCACGTCCTCGGGGGTCACGAACCTGGCCGCGGCATCGAACTGCTCGGGCAGGACCAGGTCCATGGCCAGGGCCGGGTCGAACACGTTGCTTTGCCACTGGTCGTGGGCGACGGCCAGGGCCGTCTCCTCGTCCGCGGCCCAGGACAGGTGCACCTGGAGGTACAGCGGCTTGCCCTCGCCGCCGCCGGCCCGGAACGCGTCGATCAGCTTCCGGAGCTGGTCGTGGGGCTGGTTGAGCGTGACCAGGCCGTCGGCCCAGCCGCCGACCCAGGCGGCGGTCTCGGCGCTGATGGCCGCGCCGATCAGCTCCGGCGGCCGCTCGGGAAGGGTCCAGAGCCGGGCCCGGTCGACCTTGACCAGCCCGTCATGGCTGACCGTCTCGCCGGCCAGCAGCGCCCGGATGACCGCGACGGCCTCGCCCAGCCGGGCCCGGCGCGTCTCCTTGGTGGGCCAGTGGTCGCCGGTGATGTGCTCGTTGGAGGCCTCGCCGCTGCCGAGGGCGAGCCAGAACCGCTCGGGGAACAGCTCGCTCAGAGTGGCCGCCGCCTGCGCGATGATCGCCGGGTGGTAGCGCTGACCGGGCGCGTTGACCACCCCGAAGTCGAGGCTGGTCGCCTGCAGCGCCGCTCCCAGCCAGGACCAGGCGAAGCCGCTGTGGCCCTGGCGGCTGCTCCAGGGCGCGAAGTGGTCCGAGCACATCGCCGCCTGGAACCCGGCCGCCTCGGCCGCGACCACACAGCGCAACAGCGCGCTCGGGGGAAGCTGCTCGTGCGAGGCGTGGTAGCCGATCAGGGGCGCTGACCGGGTCTGGCTGCTCATCTGGCGCTCCTGCGGAAGGGTTCTCCCCCGCCTCTAACCGCCCGAGCCACCGCTCAAGCATCCGGTTATCGTTGGGGCCGAGGAGGCGAGCGCCCATGGTGGAGTGGGACGGCAGGGTGGTGCTGACGACGCCCCGGCTGCTGCTGCGGACGTTCCGGCGCGACGACCTGCCGCTGTACGCGGCCCTGAACGCCGACCTCGAGGTGGCCCGGTGGCTCGGGGGGCCGCTGTCCCGCGAGGACTCCGACGACATCGCCGCCTGGGCCCAGGAGTGCTACGCCCGGGAGGGGCTGGGCCTGCTCGCCGTCGAGCGGCGCCAGGACGGCGCGTTCCTGGGGATGTGCGGCCTCCACCACCAGGAGTCCTACCCCGACGACGTCGAGGTCGGCTGGCGCCTGGCCCACGAGCACTGGGGCAACGGCTACGCCACCGAGGCCGCCACCGGCTGGCTCGACCACGCCTTCGGGACCATGGGCCTGCCGCGGGTCATCTCCATCACCGACCGGCCCAACCTCCGGAGCCTGGCGGTCATGCGCCGGCTGGGGATGGTGTTCGACCACGAGGCCGAGGTCGAGGACAACGGCGTGACCTTCCAGGCCGTGATCTACGCCATCACCGCCGCCCAGTGGCACAGCCGCGCACCACGCTCAGACTGACCGGTCGAACACACCCGCACGTCGAGCCCCGGGTCGTTGGCCGGCTCGTGCGGGTCCAGGACGACCGGCGGCTCGGGACGGCCAGCGCATCACCGGCGCATCGTATGCTCGATCTTGGCGCCCATGTCGGAGACGCCGACCACGACCAGGCCGGCCTGGCCGGCGTCGAGCTGCTCGCCCGCTCGGCCACCGTCGACCGCGTGATCGACGCCATCAAGCCCTTCAACCCGACGGTCATCCAGACCAACCTGACCAAGGACCGGGAAGAGGAGCTCGTCGCGGCCCTCAAGGGCTGACGGCCCGCCCGCGCCGCTCGCCCGGACGTCGCCCGTCGGCAAGAATGTGCCGGCGGGCGACAGAAGGAGCAGGACATGAGCGAGCGGGCGGTGGACGGCCGGGCCGGAGTGGTGGCGGTGGCCGGGGAGGCCCTGGTGGACTTCGTGCCCGCGGGCGGGGACGGGGTGTTCCGGGCCGCGCCGGGCGGGAGCCCGGCGAACGTTGCCGTCGGGCTGGCCCGGCAGGAGGTCCCGGCCCGGCTGCTGGCCCGGATCGCCGACGACCTGCTCGGGCACCGGCTCCGGTCCCACCTGGAGGAGAACGGGGTCGACCTGTCGTTCGCCGTGCGGGCGGCCGAGCCGACCTCGCTGGCCATCGTGGCCGTGGGCCGCGACGGGGTGGTCGAGTACGACTTCCGGGTCGAGGGCACAGCCGACTGGCAGTGGGCCGACCACGAGCTCGGCGGCGCCCTCGACGGGAACGTGGTCGCGCTGCACGCCGGATCGATCGCCCTGACCATGCCGCCAGGGGCCGATGTGCTCCAGCGGTTGCTGGCCGGGGCCCGTAAGGACCTGACCGTGTCCTACGATCCCAACTGCCGGCCGCTGCTGATGGGCTCCCCCGACGCCGTCCGGGGCCGCATCGAGGCCCTGGTCGGCCTGGCCGACGTGGTCAAGGCCAGCGCCGACGACCTTGCCTGGCTGCTCCCGGGCCGGGCCCCCGAGCAGGTCGCCGAGTCCTGGCTGGCCAAGGGCCCGGCGCTGGTGGCGATCACCCTTGGCCCGGGCGGCGTGCTGGCCGCGACCCGCCAGGCCGGGGTTCTGCGCCGCCCCGGCCGGGTGGTCGAGGTGGTCGACACCGTCGGCGCCGGCGACGCCTGCATGGCCGCCCTGCTGGCCGGCCTCCACCGCCGCGACCTCCTCGGCGCCGGCCGCCGCCCGGCCCTCCAGGCCATGGACGCCGCCACCCTCGCCGCCCTGGCCGACGAGGCCGTCCTGGCCGCCGCCATCACCTGCACCCGCCCCGGCGCCGACCCCCCGACGGCCGCCGACCTGGCGGCGGCATCGGCCTAGCCGGGCCTGTTCGCGGAGGACCCGGTCGCTAACCTAGGCGTATTGTGCCGTTTTGCCCCTTCTGCTCGTGAAGAAGTGCGTGAGCGAGATCACCGAGGTGAAGGGACGGGTGGTCCATGAGCTGGAAATGCAGGTGAGGCTCGGTCGAGTTGCCCGAGTTCCCGCAGGCCGCCAGCTGCTGGCCGGCGGCGACCCGGTCGCCCGGCCGCACCCGGACCGACCCACGGCGCAGGTGGGCCAGGGCGGCGTAGACCTCGTCGCCCAGGTCGAGCACGACGTGGTTGCCGAGGATCCGGCCCGGCCCGAGCAGCTCGACAAGGAGGAGGCGTTCTTCGCCGAGGACGAGCGGCTGCTGGCGGTCATCGACGAGACCCTGGACGGCGCCCCGGACGGCGAGCCCGTGCTCGACCTGGCCCGCCGCGCCACCAGGGCCCTGGCCGCCCACAGCGCCGCCGACCCGCAGCGCCGCCTGGCCCGGGAACGGCTGATCGCCGCCACCCCGGCCCTCCAGGCCCGCCGCCTGGCCAAGACGCTGCGCTGGGAGCAGGCGATCGCGGCCCGCCTGGTGGCCAGGGGTCGAGCGACCAGGAGGCGCTGCTCGTCCCCAAGGTCGCCCTGGCCTGCTTCCAGACCGCCTATGAGCGCTGGGTCCGCGACCCGGCCAGGACCTGCCGGCCCTGGTCGACGAGAGCTTCGCCGCCCTGTCCGGCCTGACCGGTTAGCGGGTCGTTGGTAGGGGCTGCGAGCCTCGCGAGGTATGGGAAGGGGCCCGAACTGGCACCGTCCTCGGCACCTCGCCGCAGACAGGCGACCCGGGACGGATGCCCGTGAGCATCAGGTCGCGGAATGGCTGCTGGCGACGGTCGCGATCGTGCTCACGATGGTGGTCCTGGTCGGCCAGATGGTCGGCCGCCCCGACCCCCCAGGTCCCGGGACCGCCCCGGGCCCCAGGGCGCCCCCGGCGGCCACCGGCCCGCTGGTGACCACCCCCTGGAGCGCCGGCCAGCCGGCCGCTGATCCCCCGTCGGCCGGCTGGCTGGCCATCGGCGGGGCCCGGGTCGAGGGGGCCGAGCCGGCCGGGGCCGGACGGCGGCCGGGCCGCTTCACCGCCAGCGGCCCCGGCGACCAGGGCATCGCCCTGCCCGGGCTGCTCCGCTGCGTCCCGGGCCGGACCTACGCCGCCACCCTCCTGGTCAGGGCCAGCCGGCCCGACACCCTGCTCCAGGTGAGCCTGCTCGAGGTGGCCGGCGGCCGGCGGGTGGCCGTCGACACCATCGGGGCCATGCTCACCGACCCCGGCTGGCGCCGGGTCGAGGTCGCCCACGAGGCCCACCGCCCCGGGACCGCCCTGGCCGTGGAGGTCGTCCTCCCCCGCGGTTCCCCCCGAGCCACCGTCCAGATCGGCG
>JASLIH010000279.1 GCA_030152105.1 Actinomycetes bacterium | reverse complement strand
GAGTCCTGACGGCGGACGACCACGAAGTCGCGGTCGAGGACGCCGGCACCGACCATCGAGTCCCCTCGGACCTGCAGCATCATGAGCTGGCCCTGGCCGACCAGCTCGCGCGGCAGGGGCAGCAGCTCCTCGACCACGTCGTCGGGCAGGGTGCCGGTACCGGCGGCAACCGGGGCGCTCATCAGCGGCACGTAGGTGGGCAGCGGCCGCGGCATCGCCGCGACAGGCTCCTGGATGTGGACCTCGATGGCGCGTGGTTTGGTCGGGTCGCGGCGGATGAAGCCCTTGCGCTGGAGCGCCTCGAGCTGGGAGTGCACGCTGGAGGTCGAGGTCAGTCCGACCGCCTCGCCGATCTCACGGATGGACGGTGGGTAGCCCCGGTCGGCGACCGCGTCGCGGATCACCTCCAGGATGCGCCGTTGCCTGGTGGTGAGTTGCTCCGCCATCGCTGACCCCCTAAAGACGCCCGGACCGCTGCCACCTGATGAACCGGACTCTAGCAGCGAGGTTGGCCCGAAGCAAACACCAGTTCGATGTTGTGGACGCGGTTGACAGCGAACAGGTGTTCGGGCAGGATGGAAGTCCGATCGAACAGGTGTTCCCTGTCCATTCCACGGCTCCACGGCCGACGAGGGAGGTCAACCGGATGCGTGCCCGGGTGCTCGCCATCGCGCTGGTCGTCGCCGGGTCGCTCGTGGTCGTTCCCGGGCTGGCGAGGGGCGACGGGCCGGACCGGCCGGCCCCGCGGGTCACCTATGTGGTCGAGCCCGGGGACACGCTCTGGTCGATCGCGCGCCGGGTCGCGCCGGGTCGCGATCCGCGTCCGGTGGTGGACGGGCTGATCGAGGCCAACGACGTCCGCGGCGGGCTCCAGGCCGGGCAGGAGCTCTCGATCCCGGTGTCGGGGCGCTAGGGTCCGGGCGGCGAGCTCCACGACCGCCTTCTCCCGGTCATGGCTCCCGCCGCCTGGGTCCTCCACCTGTTCCGTCGCCGTCCCGGCTCTCCGCCGAGTGCCGGGCGACCTTCGGCTCCGGCGGTCAGGTTGCGTTGGCGCTGGAACGGGGCTTCGGGGGAGTGGTCTTGCGGAGGGAGCCGAGGTCCTCCAGCTCGCGCTCGAAGTCGGCTGGGTCCTGGAAGTCCTTGTAGACGCTGGCGAACCGCATGTAGGCGACCGGGTCGAGCTCGCGGAGGGCGTTGAGGAGCTCGATGCCGACCTCCTGGCTCTCGACCTCGCGTTGGCCGCGGGCCCGGATCGCCTCTTCGATGTCACTGGCGATGCGTAGGATGGCCTCCTGGGAGATGGGCCGGTTCTTGCAGGCTTTCTGTAGGCCGGAGACCAGCTTGCCGAGCTCGAACTGCTCCCTGGACCCGTCCCGCTTGAGCACGAGCAGAGGAGCTTCCTCGACCCGCTCGAAGGTGGTGAAGCGTCGACCGCAGACCGCGCAGGCACGCCGGCGACGGATCGTCCCTCCGTCCTCGGACGGCCGGGAGTCGACCACGCGGTCCTCGTCGGACCCGCAGAAGGGGCAACGCACGGCTGATCCTCCCTGGGCCGGCCGGTGCCGGCCACCACAACATATAGTGGTATAATCGGTCCCAAGAGGCAAGTTTTCCACAACATCTTGTGTCGAGGGTGCTTGACCCGGACGTCGGATCAGTGCTTAATCACATCGCTGTAGTTCGTGGATCTGTCCGTTCGTCGTCCCACTCGGCTCAGCTGCCCGGTCCGCAGCACCGTTCAGCGCCGCTTCTCCAGAGGGACGGAGGTGCGCGACCCCGTTGAGCACGGGGGTCGCAGGAGGTCAATCATCGTGGCCAAGACCCGGGATGCCCTGTCCGTCGAGCACGGCCCCGCCCGCCGGGGCCTACAGGTGCGCCGCCTGTTCACGAACAAGGGAACCCACCCCTACGACGAGCTGACCTGGGAGCGCAGAGACGCCGTCATCACCAACTGGCGCGATGGCACGACCGCCTTCGAGCAGCGCGACCTCGAGTTCCCCCTCAGCTGGTCGCAGAACGCCACCAACATCGTCGCCCAGAAGTACTTCCGCGGCCCCCTCGGCACCCCGCAGCGCGAGCACTCGGTACGCCAGATGGTGGACAGGGTCGCCGGTACCATCACGCGCTGGGGCGGCGAGGACGGCTACTTCGCCACCGACTCCGACGCCGCGTCCTTCCAGGCCGAGCTGACCCACCTGCTGGTCAACCAGAAGGCCGCCTTCAACTCGCCGGTCTGGTTCAACGTCGGGGTCGAGCCCGAGCCGCAGTGCTCGGCCTGTCAGCCGTACGACGCGCTGGTCAGCACCCCGACCGGCATGGTCCCGATCGGCGAGCTGGTCGAGCGTCGGGCGATCGGGACGGTCGTCTACGACGCCCACGGCGAAACCCGGGTGCGGGCGGTCAAGGCCAACGGCGACAAGCGGGTGTACCGGGTGCTCCTGCGCAACGGCTCGTTCGTCGAGGCCACCGCCGACCACCTGGTCTACGCCGTGTCCGAGCGGCGGTCCGTGGGCGCGTGGCTGCGGGTCGACCAGCTCCGTCCGGGCATGCGCCTGCACCTGTACCCGCACCGCGGCTCCGCCGACGACCTGGTCGGCCCCCTTGCCACTGTCGAGCGGCGGGCTGAGGCTGGCGGCGGGACGGCGACCCTGGTCCGCACCGAGCCGGTCACCAGGGAGGCGTCCGAGGCCGCGCTCGCCGGTTGGCTGCAGGCGGACGGGTTCGTTGGCCAGTACGAGACCGGGACCAACACCTCCCTGACGATCGAGTTCCAGACCGTGACCGACGAGGAGTACGACTGGGTGCAGCGGCACCTACAAGTCGTCTTCCCCGACGTCCACCAGCACGTCAGGACGTTCGAGACCGCCGCCGCCACGCTCACCGGCCGCCGCATCCGACTCTACGGCGAGGTCCTGCGTCCGTTCGTGGAGTCCTGGGGCCTGCTGGCTCGGCGGCACGAGCTGCGCGTGCCGGCCAGGCTCTGGAACGCCCCCAACGAGGCCGTCGCCGCCTATCTCCGCAGCCTCTTCCAGGCCGACGGGTACGTCACCGTGCAGGGCGGCAGCGGGCGCGTGGCCTTCGCTGTCATCAGCAAGCGCTGGACCGAGGACATCCAGCTGCTGCTCCTGCGGCTCGGCATCTACTCGCGTCGGCTCCGCAAGGCCGATCCCCGTCCCGACCGTTCCGACCTCTTCGAGGTGCAGATCAGCATGCGCTCGGAGCGGTCGGCGTTCCGTTCCAAGGTCGGCTTCCTGTCGGCCGGCAAGGCGACCACCCTGGACGCCTCGCTGGAGCTGGACGGCAAGGCCTGCCCGTCGCTGCGTGAGGAGGAGATCGTCGCCATCGAGGACCGCGGCATGCAGCCCGTCTTCGACATCCAGACCGACAGCGGCGAGTACCTCTCCAACAATGTCCGCATTCACAACTGCTTCATCCTGTCGGTCGAGGACACCATGCCGTCGATCCTCAACTGGTACGTCGAGGAGGGCATGATCTTCAAGGGCGGGTCGGGGTCGGGCATCAACCTGTCGACCATCCGCTCGTCCAGGGAGCAGCTGGGCAACGGCGGCGAGGCCTCGGGGCCGGTGTCGTTCATGCGCGGAGCCGACGCATCGGCCGGGACCATCAAGTCGGGCGGCAAGACCCGGCGGGCGGCCAAGATGGTCGTGCTCAACGTCGACCACCCCGACGTGCGCGACTTCATCTGGTGCAAGGCCCGCGAGGAGCACAAGGCGCGGGTGCTGCGCGACGCCGGCTTCGACATGGACCTGGACGGCCGCGACTCGATCAGCATCCAGTACCAGAACGCCAACAACTCGGTCCGGGTCAACGACGACTTCATGCGGGCCTATGAGGACGACGCCACCTTCGACCTCAAGACCGTGCTCGACGGGCGGGCGATGGAGACGCTCCGGGCCCGCGACCTGATGCGCGAGATCGCCCAGGCGGCCTGGGAGTGCGCCGACCCGGGCATGCAGTACGACACCACCATCAACGACTGGCACACCACGCCCGAGTCGGGCCGCATCAACGCCTCCAACCCGTGCTCGGAGTACATGCACCTGGACAACTCGGCCTGCAACCTGGCCAGCCTGAACCTGCTCAGGTTCCTCGGCAGCGACGGCCACTTCGACGTGGCGGCGTTCCGGCACGCGGTCGAGATCGTGTTCCTGGCCCAGGAGATCATCGTCGGGAACTCCTCCTACCCGACCGAGCGGATCACCCAGAACGCCAGGGACTTCCGGCAGCTCGGGCTCGGCTACGCCAACCTGGGGGCGCTGCTGATGGCGCTCGGCAAGGCGTACGACTCCGACGGCGGACGGGCCTGGGCCGGGTCGATCACCGCCCTCATGACCGGGCACGCCTACCGGACCAGCGCCCGGATCGCGCAGGTGACCGGGCCGTTCACCGGCTACCCGAAGAACCGCGAGCCGATGCTGCGGGTGATGGGCAAGCACCGCGCGGCCGTCGACGAGATCGACGAAGCGCTGGTCCAGACGGACCTGTTCGAGGCCGCCCGCACCGCCTGGGACGAGGCCATCGAGCTGGGCACCGAGCACGGCTACCGCAACGCCCAGGCCAGCGTGCTCGCCCCGACCGGGACCATCGGCCTGCTGATGGACTGCGACACCACCGGGATCGAGCCCGACCTTGCCCTGGTCAAGACCAAGAAGCTGGTCGGCGGCGGGTCGATGTCGATCGTCAACCAGACGGTGCCGCGAGCGCTGCGGACCCTCGGCTACGCCGACGAGCACGTGCAGGCGATCACCGAGTACGTGGCCGAGAACAACTCGGTCAAGGGCGCGCCGGCGCTGCGGGCCGAGCACTACGACGTGTTCGACTGCGCCATGGGCGACGCGCCGATCCACTACATGGGCCACATCCGCATGATGGCCGCGGCCCAGCCGTTCCTCAGCGGGGCCATCTCCAAGACGGTGAACATGCCCGAGCACGTCACCGTCGAGGACGTGGAGCACGCCTACGTCGAAGGCTGGAAGCTCGGCCTCAAGGCGCTGGCCATCTACCGCGACAACTGCAAGGTCGGCCAGCCGCTGTCCGCCGACAAGAAGATCACCACCGACACCGGCGCGGTCATCGAGGTCGCCCAGGCGCCGGTGCGCAAGCGCCTCCCCAAGCAGCGTCCGTCCCGCACGACCTCGTTCCGGGTCGGGGACATCGAGGGGTACCTGACCGCCGGCTCCTACCCGGACGACGGGCTGGGCGAGATCTTCGTCAATGTCTCCAAGCAGGGCTCGACCCTGTCGGGCGTGATGGACGCCTTCTCCATCGCCGTCAGCGTCGGCCTGCAGTACGGGGTGCCGCTGGAGGCGCTGGTGTCCAAGTTCACCAACATGATCTTCGAGCCCAACGGCATGACCGACGACCCGGACATCCGCATCGCCCAGAGCCTGGTCGACTACCTGGCCCGCCGGCTGGCCATCGACTACCTGGACGTCGAGACCCGCCACGCGCTCGGGATCAAGACCACCGCCGAGCGCACCGCCGAGGTCAACGGCACCGCCGAGCCCGTCCTGGCCGAGGCCGCCGACGACCCGGCGCCCGCCCCGGCCCGGGACGAGGCCCAGCCGGCCCCGGCTCCCCTGGCCGTCTCACCGGCGGCGGTTCCGGCGCCTGTCTCCCAGGCCCCGGCGTTCACCCCGGGCATGGCCGCGGTCGACGCGCCCTACTGCTCGACCTGCGGGGTCCGTATGCGCCCGGCCGGTTCCTGCTTCGTCTGCGAGTCCTGCGGCACAACCAGCGGGTGCAGCTGACCCCAGGCGCCGGGCGCGACTCGCCTGCGTAGAACCGAGCGGGATGCCGGCCCGCCGCCGGCACCCCGCTCGGCTTCCGGCGCCCGGTTGCTACCGGCCGGCCGTAGGCTTCCAGTATGGGCGAGAGCTTTCGGATCCGGCCGCTCGACCCGGAACGGGACCGGCCGCTGCTGGGGCGGCTCTGGGAGGCGGCGCTCGGGTCGGTGTGGCCGCTGCCGCCGGACGCGCTGGACCTGGTCAAGGAGGGGCTGGTCGCCGAACGAGGGGACGGTGGGACCCTCCGCGGCAGCGGACCTGGCGACGACGACCGCGCCGGTCGCGGGATGGACAGGGTAGCTGTCGACCCGGCGGACCTGGCCGGTCGCGGGGTGGGGATCGTCGCTGTCGACCCGGCAGGGAGCATCCCGTTGCTGGTGGTCGACCCCGCGTACCAGCGGCGGGGTGTCGGCACGCGGCTGCTGGACGCCGGGATGGCGCGGCTCGGCCAGCTCGGGGCCACCACGGTGGCGCTTGGCGGCGGTGGGAACGACTACATCTGGCCAGGGGTGCCGGACAACCTGCCGGGGGCGGTCGGGTTCTTCCGGGCGCGGGGATGGGGCTTCGACCACACGGTGATCGACCTGGTGGCCGACCTGCGCGGGTACGAGGCGCCGGCCGGGGTGGGGGAGCGGGCCAGACGGGCTGGCGTCTCGATCGAGGTGATGGCCGGGCCGGAGCGGACGGAGGTGATGGCGTTCGAGGCGGCGGCCTTTCCGGACTGGGTCGGGTGGTTCGAGCGGCTGGACTCCTCAGTGCTGGTCGCTCGAGACCGGGCGGGAGCCGTTGCCGGCACCTTGCTGTTCTGTGGGCCGCCCGGGGCGACCATCTACGAGCCGCTGCTCGGCCCGGGCGCGGGCACGATCGGCTGTGTCGGCGTGGCCGCCCCGGCCCGTGGGGCTGGGGTCGGGAGCGCCATGGTGGCAAGGGCGTCGGAGCTGCTACGGGACGTGGGGACCCGCGCCTGCCACATCGGCTGGACCCGGCGGGAGCGGTTCTACACCCGCGTCGGCTATAGGCCGTGGCGGCGCTACCACATGGCCAGGCGGACCGCCCCAGGCTGAGCCGCCGGTCAGAGGGTGGCCGGGAGGCCGAACGCCGGGAACAGGGTGGCGCCGAAGGTGGTGATCTCGGCGATGCGCCCGCCCTCAAGGCGCAGGACGTCGAGCTTGAAGGCCCGGAACTCGGTGTCGCCGGGCGCCTTCAGATAGCTGGCGGCCGTCGGCTGGCGGTTGGCCCAGGTGGGCACAAGGCGCCACTCGCCGGGGCCGGTGAGCCCCTCCTCCAGCATCGGCCGGATCGCCTCCAGCCCCTCGAAGCACCAGGGGTGCGGCGGCATGGTGACCCGGATGTCGTCCCGCGCCAGGGCGGCCGCGGCGGCGGCGTCGGCACGCTCGTGGGCGTCGATGAACGCCTCCAGGAGGAGGCGCTCCTCCTGGCTCGGCTCCGAGCCCGACCACTCCGACGGACGCCCCGGCAGCCGCCGCCGGAGGGTGGCCCGGGCCCGCTGGAGGGCGCTGTTGGCCGCGGCCACGCTCATCTCGAGCATGGCCGCGGTCTCAGCGGCCGACCAGTCGAGCACGTCGCGCAGGATCAGGACCGCCCGCTGCCGGGGCGGCAGGAGCTGGATCACCGCCAGGTAGGTCAGCTCGATGGTCTCGCGGGCCACGACCACGGCGTCGGGCTGGCTGTCGCTCGGCGCCAGCTCGTCCAGCAGCCGGTCGGGGTAGGGCTGGAGCCACGGGACCTCGGCGAACGACTGCACCGTGCTGGGCCGCCGCCGGCTGCTCCGGAGCGCGTCCAGGCAGGCGTTGGTCGCGATCCGGTAGAGCCAGGCCCGGAACCCGGGGCCGCCCTCGAAGCTGGCCCGCTTGCGCCAGGCGCGCAGGAAGGTCTCCTGGACCAGGTCCTCGGCCTCGTCGAAGGAGCCCGTCATCCGGTAGCAGTGCAGGTGCAGCTCGCGCCGGTGGCGCTGCACCAGCTCACCGAAGCCCGCCTCGTCGCCGGCGGTGGTGCTGGTGGCGCTGGACTGGGACATGAGGGTGGCTCCGGTAGGGGCGGGTCCGCGGCCACAGTAGTCCGCGGGACGCGGCGGCGGCGGACCCGCGGGTCACTGGTCGGACCTAGTCGGCGACCAGGCCGCAGGTCACGTTGGCCATGGTGGCGGTCATGCCGCTGGCCCGGTCGGAGGCGAGGAACGCCGCCACGTCGGCGACCTGGGCCAGGCGGGGAGCGCGGCGCAGGATGGCCGCTCCGGCGATCATCTGCTCGACCGTCTCGGGGTCGGGCATGCCCTCACCGCCGACCTCGTCCAGGCCCGCCTGGGTCAGGGTCTCGGCCACCCCGGCGGTGTGGATGCCGAGCACCCGGACGCCCTGGGGGCCGAGCTCGGCGGCCAGGTAGCGCATGAAGGACTCGGTGGCCGCGTCGGCCGGTCCGGTGCTGCCCATCCCGGGCATCGCCGCCGCCCCCGAGGCGCTGTTCAGGTGGAGGATGACGCCGGATCCCTGCTCGAGCATCCGGCGCGCCGCCGCCCTGGCGGTGATGAAGTTCGACCGCAGCCCGGTGACCACGGCCCGGAGCAGGTCGTCGGTGCTCATGTCGACAAGGGGCGTCCGCTGCACGTCGCCGCGCGAGATCAGGTTGAAGGACACGTCGATGCTGCCGGCCTGGGCGGCGACGGCCTCGACGTGGGCGTCCACCGCCCGCTCGTCGGTGGCGTCGAGGACGGCCACCTCGGCCGACCCGCCGGCGGACCGGATGTCGGCGGCGACCGCCTCCATGGGCTCGGCCGTGCGGCCGGCCAGGAACACTCTGGCGCCCTCGCGGGCGAAGGTCCGGGCGACCCCACCACCGATCCCGCCGCCGGCCCCGTAGATGATCGCGTTCCTCTTCTCGAGCAGCATCTCGACCTCCCGATCGTTAATCGCCTGTGGCCTCTCGCCAGATGTAACGCCGACCGCCGTCCGGGCTCATCGGTCCCGCCGATCAGACATGCTGGAGGCGGCGCACCTGCAACCGCCGAGGAGCAACCCGATGTCCGACCGTGCCGGACCACGTCGAGAGCCGATGACCGAACAGGACCTGCGGACGGCCTGGGTG
>JASLIH010000275.1 GCA_030152105.1 Actinomycetes bacterium | reverse complement strand
GGTTGATCGTGTAGTCGAGCTCCTCGGCCTGGCTCACCCCGGCCGGGGTGATGACGTCCATCGCCTTGGGGACGGTGCCTGGGTCAACGGTGCAGTGTGGGTCGCTGGAGGCGGTGGCGCACACCCCGAACTGGAAGTCCTGGGGCGTCGGGGCGAAGCCTCTGGCCTGGTCCGGGCTGAAGCCGTCCTGGCCGGTCAACACGACCGTGAAGCCCCAGCCGGGGCCGGGCTGGCCGAGGCTCGACTTGGGCACGCTGAAGGTGATGAACCGGGAGATCTCGTTGGCCCTGATGGTCACGGTCCCGAGGGTGGCGCCGCCGGCGTCGATGTAGCGCTGTCCGAAGCCCTGCACCTCGATCAGCCTGCTCCAGGCCGACCCGGCGGCGATCTGGTAGTTCCGCTGCGTGAACGACGCCGCTGTCGACGTGCTGGCGGCGGCCGGGTCGCGCACATAGACGTCGACCAGCTGCGCCCCCAGCGGGCTGCCGAAGGTCGGGCTCAGGTTGCGGGTCTGCAACCGGAAGATGACGTTGGTGCCGTCGTCGAGGACCTGGAAGCGCTGAATGTCGTAGGCCCCCGACTGGAAGTTGCTGGAGGTTGGGTAGGCGTAGTTGCCCGGCCCGTTGTCGTCCCGGTCGGGGTCGGTGACGTCCAGCAGCACCTCGCCCGGCGTGACGTCGAACACCACGGTGCGCTGGGTGTGGGCGGTCGCGCCCTTGCCGCTGGTGGCGACCACATCCAGCACGATGGTCCCGCCCTGGATCGGCACGTCGGCGCTCCAGCTCCCGTCGGCCGCGGCGATGGTCGTGACGATGGTGTTGGCGGAGTTGGCGTCGATGTTGGTGGCGGACACGTCGACGGTGTTGCCCGGGGCCGAGGTGCCACGGACCGTGACCGGCGAGGAGGCCACCGGTGCCCGGTCGGGCGGCTCGGTCACGGTCAGGGTGGTGGCCTGCTGCTGGTTGGTGACATACCGGCGCAGGGTGCTGGCGGGCTGCTCGAGCAGCCCGCCAGCGGCGATGTCGCGCACCAGGCGGACGAACTGGGCGGCTGACCATGTGAGCGGCGAGGCCGAGCCCACCGGCTTGCCGTTGACGAAGCCGATCGAGGCCTCCTCCGGCGGGGTGCCGAACGGCGACGCCGCCAGGTCGGGGTTCTCCCATCCCTGCTCGGGGATGAGGCCGAACCCGGAGGCGAAGCGGCGCATCGCGTCGGCCAGCCCCGAGGCGGTCGCGCGGTCGCCGAGCGCGATGTGGTGCTCGGCCCGCTCGCCGGCCAGCACCGGCCACAGGTGGCCGTTGCCCTGCCCGGTGGGCGCCCACGGGCGGCCGTCGCTGTCACGGTCGCCGTAGCCGTCGCCGTTGTAGCGGTGCCAGCCGGGGCCACTGGCGGTGTCGCGCCTGATGGCGGCGTCGACCACGGGAAGGGAGCGGAGCACGTCGGGGTCGTCGGCGGGGAGGATGCCCAGGCGGGGCAGCTCGAGGAAGCCGGCGTCGATCACCTCGCGCTGGTCGAGGGTCGGCCCGCCGTTGCCGACGTTGTAGGTGATCGCCGCGTTGGGGTCGCCGGTCTTGGACAGCCGGATGAAGTACGGCGCCGGGCTGTTCGGCCCGTTGGTGGTGACCGTCCAGCCCTTGACCGAGCGCTGGAAGTCATCGGCCACCCCGCGATACACGCGGGCCGAGGCGCGGTCGCCGTTGGCCTGGGCGATGTCGGCCGCGGCGATCAGGCCGGCGATCTCGGCGGCGATGGTGGAGGGTGAATAGCCGCCTTGCTCCTCCCAGCGCTCGGAGCCGAAGCTGGGCCCGTGGCTGATGGCGAAGTCGGCCGCCCGCTTGATGTGGTCGCGGTAGAAGGCCCGGTCGGTGATGCCGGCCTGCCAGGCCATCAGGATCGGGTAGGTCACCTCGTCGAGCTGGACGCCGAAGCTGTCAGGCGCCAGCTTGCCGTTGACCAGGCTGTTGCGCGGCATCGAGCCGTCGGGGAGCTGCTGGCGCTCGAACAGGAAGCGCACGGTGTCGCGCGCGGTCGCGCGGTCGCCGGCCAGCAGCAGCCCGGTGAAGGTCTCGTACAGGTCGCGGGCGAACACCTCGCGGTAGGAGCCGAAGTAGGTGTTGTTGGGGTCGCCGGCCGAGACCGCCTGCCCCCACGGAGAGGCCAGGCTGGCCACGACCGCCCCAGGGAAGGTCTTGTCCTCGGAGGCCTTGAGCACGTTCGCGCTGAGGTACCAGACCCGGCGCAGCTCGCGGGCGGCGGCGGCACCGAGCCCGGGGAACCGCGGCGGCGGGTCGTTGAGCCCGGCGTCGTAGCCGGCCCAGCCGGCGGCGTAGCGGGCCAGCGCGCGGCCGAACCCGGTCCGCAGCGCGGCGCCCGCGGTGCCGACCGCCTCGCCCTGGGTTGCGCCGAACCCAAGGGCGAGGGTGAGGTCACGGCCGGCGGCCAGGTCGACCCGGGCGGTCTGGACCAGGTTGCCCTGGGCCGCGTCGGTGAAGGTTGTGGTCAGGGCGCGGTCGCGGTCGAGCTGGACCAGCCCGTCGCTCCCGGTGCCGGCGAAGCCGTTGCTGACCTCGGTGAACGGGACAGAGGCGTCAAGAGCGGCATGGACCGGCTGGGCGTAGTCGCGGTTGGGGGCGTTGGTGGTGGTGACGGTGTCGGCCGCGACCGGCACGAGGTGGCCCGTTGAGGTGTCGACGGTGCCGGTGTCGGCGCCGCCGTTGCCGCTCCCGCCCCCGCCGTTGCCGTTCACGGTCGGGTCGAAGCGGAGGTAGAGCCGATAGTCGCCGGGGACCAGCGGCTCGAACCGGACCCGCAGCAGCAGGGCGTCGCGGCCCGGGTCGGTGACGTAGTCGGTCACGATCCGGTAGCGGCCGTTGTTGGCGGTGGTGGTGACCCGGCAGCTCATCCCGCCAGGGTCGAGCGGCCGGACGCTGTAGGTGGTGTCGCGGGTCTGGAGGTCGGTGAAGGTGGTGCCGTCGGTCACAACGTACTGCAGGGTCTCGACGTTGGTGTTGTCGACGGTCGGGAAGTAGACGTCGCTGAGGACCCCGTTCGCCACCGTGTACCAGACCTTGGACGTCCGGTTGCGGGCAGTGCCGAGGCAGTCCTTGCGGGCGAGGTCGAAGTGCGAGAGGGCGCCCGGCCCATCCGGCGCCGCCGCCTGCGGGGCAGCGGCCGCGCGGGCCGTGGGCGACACGAGCTGGGCGACGACGGCCAGTCCCAGGACCATGGCCGCCGTGAGGAGCCCGCCGCGACCACGGCGGCGCCGTCCCGGCATGAGCCACCACCTCGCTTCGCCCGGCGCCGCAACCACGACGTTCGGCGCAGTTCCACCGTTCGGGGATGATTCGGGCCAACATCCTATCGGGTGGAGACGGCTGCAGGAAGGCTTGCGAGGTGGCGGCCTGGAGCGCGCCTGATCCACCATGACGCAGCCGGACAGGCGGCTCGCTGCACAGGAGGCAGGACGGGTGGCTCGCGCATCCCAACGGCTGCGGACCGTGGCGGCCTACGACCCCATTCAGGCTGGGCTGGAGCGGCTCCGGACCGACGGTTGGCTGATCGTCCAGACCGCCGGCGCGGCGGCGATCGCTTGGCTGCTCGCCGCCGCGGTGCTGCACCACCAGCAAGCGGGGTTCGCCCCGATCGGGGCCGTCATCGCGGTCGAGGTGACCCGAGGCCAGCAGGTGCGGCATGCCATCGAGCTGGTGCTCGGGGTGACGCTTGGCATCGGCGTTGCCGTGCTGCTCGGATCGGTGATCAGCAACCCGCCGCTGCGCATCGCGGTCGTGGTCGGGGTGGCCATGACGCTGGCCCTGCTGGTCAGCGGCAGCCTGGTGCTGGTTGTCCAGGCCAGTCTGGCGGCGATCTTCCTGGCCGCAACCCCGACGCCGACCAGTGGGTTGGCCGGTGAGCACCTGGTCGAGGCGCTGATCGGTGGCGGCCTGGCGCTGGTGATGACCCAGCTGTTGTTCCCGCTGGATCCCATCAAGCACGTCAACCAGGCCGCCGAGCCGGTCTTCAACCAACTCGCCGACGCCCTGGAGCAGACCGCGGCCGGGTTGGCCGCCGGCGACCACGACCGGGCCAGCCAGGCCCTGGAGCAGGCGCGGGCGATCGACCCGTTGGTGCGCAGCTTCCAGCAGGCGCTCACCGTCGGCTACCAGGTCGCCCGCCTCGCCCCGTTCCGCCGCCGGGCGCTGGGAGAGCTTGACCCGTATGCCAGTGCCGCCAGGCAGGTCGACTACGCGGTCCGCAACACCAGGGTCCTGGCCCGGTCCGCGATGGTGCTGCTGGCCGCCAAGCGGTCCGCGCCCCAGGGCCTGGTGGCCGGGGTCAGGGTCCTCGCCGAGACGGTCCGGACCCTGGGCGGTGAGGTCGTGGCCCGCGAGCCACGCAGAGCGGCGCAGCGGCTGGCGCTGCAGGCCGCAGCGCACGCCATGACCGCGCTCGAGGAGGATGGCGACCTGGCGGTCGCCATGGTCGTCGGGCAGGTGCGTTCCACCGTTCTGGACCTGCTGCGCTGCTCAGGCATGGAGCTGGCGGACGCCCAACAGGCGCTGGACGAGGCCGCCGGCCCGGCTATCGAGGGGGCCTGACCCTCGATCTGTCGGCAAGCAAGCGGCTAGGTTTCCGCGTCCTCTGCGAAAGCCCACAACGGAAAGGTCTCTGCCGCACGGACAGCCAGCTCCGGAAGGATGATGTCGGTCCGGGTCTCCGGTAGGCCGATCTCCGGCCAGGCACAGACCAGGGTCAGCAGTCCATCAACCGGGAGCGGCGTCAACCAGTGGGCGGTCTCCAGCCGGTAG
Source organism: Actinomycetes bacterium (assembly GCA_030152105.1). The sequence goes on along the minus strand of JASLIH010000275.1, from coordinate 1,044 downwards.
TGGTCCTCGGTTTTCGAGCTCGACGACTCGTAGGCGTCCAACCACAGCGCCGCGCCGGCCGGTGTGGCGATCCCGAGCCGGAGGAGGTCAGCCTCGTCGAAGCTGGGGAGATAGCGCCGTTCGATGATTGCCGCCGTCCGCGCCTGATGCCGTTCGGCCGCTGCGGTGCCTTCCCACTGGGCCGCGGCCTGGCTGTCGTGCTGGGCCGCGGCCTTGTCCTCCCGTTGGGCCGTCTCGGCAGCCCGCCGGTGGGTCGTTGCTGCGTGCTCGCGTCGGCCTGCGGCTTCGGCGTGGATGTCGCGGGCCAGGACAACGGTGTCCAGGGCCAGCCCTCCTGGGAATGCCGTGATCCGCCGGACGGCGGCGACGACATCCTTGCTTCGGCCCAGCACCAGGCCGCTGTGGACGACAACCCCGAGGAGCTCCCCGTCGGGCCCCAAGTCAACCTCCTCAGTCCCAGGACCAGCCCGCCAGTTGTTCGGAGCTGGAAGTATCCAGGCGCCAGCGTAACCGAGCTAGTCCCATGGGCCAGGGATGCGACCTCCGCTTCCCTAGCCAGTTGTCGCCGTCTTGGTGGCGGTCAGTTCGTCGCTGAGGAGGCGCGCGAGGGCGTTGGCGTCCATGGGGCGGCCGAAGTAGTAGCCCTGGCCGATGTCGCAGCCCATGCGGCGCAGGGTGAGGAACTGGGTGGAGTCTTCGACGCCCTCGGCGACGGTCTGGAGCTGGAGGCTCTGGCCGAGGCGGACCACGGTCCAGGCCAGCTCGGCGTTGTCGCTGGCGTGGCTGAGGCGCTCCACAAAGGAGCGGTCGATCTTGAGGATGTCGACGGGGAAGCGGTGCAGGTAGCTAAGCGAGGAGTAGCCGGTGCCGAAGTCGTCGATGGCCAGCCGGATCCCCAGGGCTTTGAGTTGGCCCAGGATGTCCAGGACGGTCTCGCTGTCGTCGAGCAGGACGCTCTCGGTCATCTCCAGGACCAGCGACTCGGCGGGCAGGCCGCTGTCGCGCAAGGCGTCGGCGACGTCCTGGACGACCTGGGTGTGTTGG
>JASLIH010000143.1 GCA_030152105.1 Actinomycetes bacterium | reverse complement strand
GCAGCAGGCGCACGATGCCCTCGCGGGTGAGCATGGTGTCGTCGGCGACGACTACGCGCATGGGAGCTCCGCTCGGAGCCGTGTCGGTTCGACCGCCAGGCCGCCGTCCAGGGCGCCGACCCGGTCGGCCAGCTGGACCATTGACGAGGTGCGCTCGGTGCCGTCGTCGTCCACGGTGACCACCAGCCGTCCACTGTCCTGCACCATGCTGACGGTGGTGTGGCTGGCGTCCCGGCCGGCGGCGTCGTCCAAGGCCTCGGCGACCAGGAGGTAGGCGCAGGTCTCGACCACGGCCGGGTAGCGCCCCTCGGCCGCATCGTGGATCTGGACCGGGAGGGGAGCCGCATCGGCCAGGCTGGCCAGGGCCGGCGTAAGGCCTGCCTCGGTCAGGATCGCTGGGTAGATCCCGTGGGCGAGCTCCCGTAGCTCCTCCAAAGCCGCCTGGGCCTGGTCGGTCGCCTGGGTGAGCAGCGATCCGGTCGGGCTGTCGCCGTCGACTTCGGCTTGGGTGCGGGCGAGCCGGAGGTCATAGGAAAGGGCCAGGAGCTGCTGCTGGGCGCCGTCGTGCAGGTCACGTTCGAGCCGACGGCGTTCGCTGTCGCCGGTCTCGACGATGCGGACGCGGGAGGCACGCAGCTGGTCGAGCTGCGCGAGCGCCTCGGCCTGCAACCGTTCGTTCTCCAGCGCGAGCCGGACGGCGGCGCCGAGCTCATGCTCCAGGTCGGGGAGCGCTGCGGTGTGGGGGACGACCGCGATCCGGTGGCCGTCGCGAACCAGGGTGGTGACGGTGCGGCCGGGTGCGGCGACCGGCTCGGCGACCGGTCGGCCGGTGGCGTCCACATGCCGCCCGGCGTCGGGCAGCCAGTAGATGATCCGGAGCTCGGGATCACCGACGGCCTGGGCGAGTGCGGCCTGCAGGGACCCGGGTGGGGGGGCCTGGCCCAGGCTGGTCGCGATCCGGGCCACGGCGCGGCGCTGAACTCGGGTGCGGACCGCGGCCCACACCAGCCCCGCGGCGAGCAGGAGCACCCCGACGCACCCGATGACGAAGATCGCGCGGAACGCCGGGTTGGACGGATTTTCCAGCGGCGTGCGCTGCAGCGCGATCGTATGGGCGAGGACCGTGACCGCAAGGAGGATCGCTGGCAGGGCGACCGGTAGCAGCGCGCGGCGGGCCGGCCACGAGTCCCGCAGCAACCGCCACCCCAGGACCATCACCAGCGCGGCCGCGGCAGCCGCGGTGAACCAGCGGTCCACCACCTCGATCCCCCGTGCGAGAGGCGGAAGCGAGCGCACCAGGAACCGGTTGTCGGTGCAGTTGGCCCAGCAGTTCGGGTCGAAGAAGGGGTGCCGGAAGAGGGCCAGGCCGAGCGCGACCAGCGCTGCCTCTAGGTAACCGGCGATCACCAGCGCCCGGGCGGCTGTCCCGTGTAGCCGGCCGCTTGGGTACGCGAGTACCAGGTGCAGCAGTAGCGGGAAGGTGAATCCGGCGGCCAGCATGCCGAGGCTCCGGACCAGCGGGGGTCCCTTGTCCCAGCCAATCCAGACGGGCGCGAACCAGATCAGACCGGCGAGCAGGGCCAGGTCGCCGATCCGTCCTGCCGGGCGGCTGAACGAGGTGACCAAGCCGGCCCCGACCAGCGCGAGACCGGCTGCGACGGTCAGCGTGGCGGCCAGGCCGGAACCTCCGGCGTAGGTGGTGTGCCGGCCGGGACCCTGGGCGACGGCCAGGGCGCCTAGGCTAAAGGCGAGCGCGACCGGCCCGGCGGCCAGCCGCGCCAGGTTCACCCGCTGCATCAACACAGCCGTCACCGCGCGATTGTGGCACGCCGCAGGAAGCGCGGAACCCGTGCTGGCCACAGTCCAAGACTGGGGCAGGCCACGATGTGCCCGGCTCCGCCGGCTCCTAGCGTCACCCTCGACCCTCGATGAAAGGAGTGGGACCATGCGCTGGATGAACGGTCGAACCCGGCTCGCGACCGTTGCCCTCGCCGTGATCGCGGCGCTGGTGGCGGGAGGCTGCAGCAGCGACGGGGCTGGCGGTGACAAGGCCGGCGGCGCAGGGGAGCCGGTCGTGCTGCGGATGGCCAACAGCTACGGCGACCTGCAGAGCACCCCCGCGATCGAGCACTTCGTGTCGCAGGTCAAGGAGCGCTCTGGCGGCAACGTTCGTATCGAGGTCGTCAACGAATGGGGCGGCTTCGCCGACGACGCCGAGCAGCAGGTCGTACGGGCCGTGGCCGCGAGCAAGGCCGACCTGGGCTGGGCGGGAGCACGGGTCTTCGACACGATGAGTGTCACCAGCTTCCAGGCGCTGCAGGCGCCGATGCTGATCGACAGCTACGCCCTCCAGCAGGCCGTCCTCGCCAGCGACATGCCCGGCCAGATGCTTCAGGGCCTGGACAAGATCGGCGTGCGCGGCCTTGGGGTCCTCGCCGGCGGCCTCCGCAAGCCGATCGCCGTCAAGCAACCCATGCGCGGCGCGGCGGACTGGCGCGGGACCACCTTCGGCACGGTCAAGTCGCACGGCCAGACCCAGGCGATCCAGGCCCTCGGAGCAAGCCCGATGGAGATCTTCCGACGCTCCCGCAACGAGGCGCTCGTTGACGGTAAGCTCGCGGGGTTCGAGTTGAGCCTCTTCCTCTACGAGCGCAACGTCCTGACGCATCCCGCCCCGTACGTGACCGCGAACGTCAACCTGTGGCCGCAGATGGACGTCCTCCTTGCCAATCCGGGCCGCCTCGCCGCGCTGACGGGCCAGCAGCGAGGGTGGCTCCAGCAGGCGGCCCGGGACGCCGCCGACCGCTCCACCGCCATCGCCGACCGCGACGCCCAGAACCTCAGGAACACCTGCCAGTCGGGCGCCCGCTTCGCCGACGCCTCCCAGGCCGAGCTGGCATCGTTGCGCCGCGCCTTCGCCCCTGTCTATACCAGCCTCGAGCAGGACCCCCAGACGAAGGCGTTCATCCAACAGATCAAGGCGCTGAAGCAGTCCACACCGGCAGGGGCGCCGCTGGCCATCCCGGCCGGCTGCACCGGCACGGCGCCCGTGCAACCCGCTGACAGCAGCGGAACGGCGCCCGCCGGCCTTAACGGCACCTACCGCTACCTACTCACCAAGGAGGACGCGCGCAAGGTCGGGGACCCGGAAGTCGACCAGTTCCCGCATGTCAGCACGGTCAAGCTGCGGGACGGAAAGGTAGACGGCGGCTGCTTCGGCCAGGGTGCCACCTACTCGGTCATCGGCGGCCGGATCACCTTCGACACCCCCGAATACGGCTACAACATGACCTTCACCTTCTCGGTGGACGGCAAGGGCAATCTCCACCTCACGCCGGTCCCTCCCATGGACAAGGGTGACGCCTTCCAGTGCTCGTACAGGACCTGGACGAAGATCGGCTGACACGCTCAGCGTGAGCTCACCGCGCCTGGCCGCCGAGGGGGATCTCGGCGGCCAGGCGCGTCCCGTACCCGGGGTTGCTTTCCACCTGGAGGGTCCCACCGAAGGTCTCGACCCGGTCGGCGAGGCCCCGCAGGCCCGATCCATGCGCCGGATCGGCCCCGCCGACACCGTCGTCCTCGATCTCCACCCGGACCCAGCCGTCGCCGGACGTCACGGCAACGGCGACGTGTGCGGCGGCGGCATGCTTGGCGACGTTGGTAAGGGCCTCGGCACAGACAAAGTAGGCGGCCACCGCGACCCGCTCGGGCACCTGCTCACCCATGACCTTGACCTGGACCGGGAGAGAGAGGTCCCTGGCCAGTGCCTCCAGCGCGCCCTCCAGGCCATGCTCGGACAGCACACGCGGATGGAGCCCGTGGGCGAGCCGGCGCAACTCCTCCAGGGTTCGCGCAAGCTGCTCCTCGGCACGGGCGATCTGGTCCCTTGCACGCTTGCCCGGTGCCGACCGTCGGCCGCGGCGCAGCATGTCCGCCAGCTCCCCGAGCCGCCGCTCCGCCCCCTCGTACAGGCGACGCTCCAGCCGCCGGCGTTCCTCGTCTCGCGCCGCCAGGATCCGTTGACGCGACGCCGCAAGCTCCACGACCCGGGCCTGCACCTCGGCCCGGAGTCGGGTGTTGGAGGCCGCGAGCTGGGCCGCGGATGCCACCGCCTCCAGCAGGCCTGGGTCCTCCAGCACCGCCGGGTCGTGGACGAGGGCGGCAACGGGCTGGCCTTGGCGCTCCACGACCGTCACTGAGCGCCCCGAGCCGGGCGCGGGCAGGGAGAGCGTGCGGCTTTCGGCGTCGATGAACACCGCCCGCTCGGGCAGCCAGTAGCCGATCTCGAGGGAAGGGTCGCCGAGCGCCCGTGACAGTTGGCCGCGGAGCGTCCCGGAGCGGGCCTCACCGAGCTCGACCACCAGGTCGGCGATGGCCGTCCGCTGCCATGGGGCGACCAGGAGACCCGCCAGCAGACCGCCGGCAAGCACGCACAGCGACACCTCATACACAAGCAGCGACAGACCGCTGACATCGCCCGGCGGCAGCAGCAGCCGAGCCGCCGCGGTTCCCGCGAGCACCAGGCTGAGCCATGCGGCGGCCTCCAGCGCGATCAAGCGCGCCCGTCGCGTTGGGCCGACCGCCCCGACATAGCCGCGGGCGGAGACGGCCACCAGCAGCCCGGCCAGCACGATGGTGGCGACCTCGCTGTCCCAGACCGGCGTGATGACTGCCGCGGCGTAGCCGACCGCTACGGCTGCCTTGGCAAGCCGCGACGACGGCCGCCC
>JASLIH010000086.1 GCA_030152105.1 Actinomycetes bacterium | reverse complement strand
GCCGGCCACACGGTGCTCGGCGTGGACTCGGACCTGTACCGGCGGTGCACCTTCGGTCCCGAGGACGCGATCGCGGACGTGCCGACGGTGGCGGCCGACATCCGTGACGTCACCCGCGACCACCTGGAGGGCGTCGACGCCGTCCTGCACCTCGCCGCCCTGTCCAACGACCCGCTGGGGGACCTCAAGCCGGACCTGACCTACGAGATCAACCACGAGGCCTCGGTGCGGCTGGCCTCCCTGGCCCGCGACGCCGGCGTCGAGCGGTTCCTGTTCTCGTCCTCGTGCAGCAACTACGGCGCCGCGGGCGGCCTCGACCTGCTGGACGAGGAGGCCGAGCTCAACCCGGTGACCCCCTACGGGGCATCCAAGGTCCTTGTCGAGCGGGACGTGGCCAGGCTGGCCGACGACGACTTCAGCCCGGTCTACCTCCGCAACGCAACGGCCTACGGCGTCTCCCCGCGGATGCGGTTCGACATCGTGCTGAACAACCTCACCGCCTGGGCGTTCACCTCGGGGGAGGTCCTGCTCAAGAGCGACGGCACGCCCTGGCGTCCCCTGGTCCACATCGAGGACATCGCCCGCGGCTTCATGACGGCACTGGCGGCGCCGCGCGAGCTGGTCCACGACCAGGCGTTCAACATCGGCTCCACCGACGCCAACTACCAGATGCGCGAGCTCGCCGAGATCGTCGCCGAGACCGTGCCCGGCTGCCGCGTCGGCTTCGCCGCCGACGCCTCCCCCGACACCCGGAACTACCGGGTGAGCTGCGAGAAGGCGGCCAGCGTGCTCGGCTACACCACCACCTGGGACGCTCGGCGCGGCGCCCGGGAGCTCTACGAGGCCTACCGGGCCATCGGGCTCACCACCGAGGAGTTCGAGGGCCCCCGGTACCAGCGGATCGCCCACATCCGGCAGCTCCTCGACGAGGGGCTGCTGGACGAGCGGCTGCGGGTGACGGGGGACGAGCCGGCCGGCGGCCGCCGTTGACCGCCGGCGCTCCGGTCAGCGAATACTGGAGGATGTGGCCCAGCGAGGATGTGACCAGCTTGGAGGGCGCGGCGCAAGGCCGTGACCGGACACGGTCCCGGCTATCGATTGCCATGCCGACCCGGAACCGTCCCGAGCTGCTCGAGCGCGCCCTCGGCTCGGCCCTGGAGGCGACCACGGCCGTGGCCGGGCAGGTCGAGGTGACGGTGTCCGACGGGTCGGACGACGACGCCAGCGGGCGGGTGGCGCGGCGGCTGCTGGCCGACTGGCCGGGCGGGTACCGGTACGTGCACAACCGGCCGGCGCTGAGCCTGCCCGGGAACATCAACCGGGCCATGCAGCTGGCGACCGGCGAATGGATCCTGCAGCTGCACGACGACGACTACCTCCTCCCAGGCGCGGGCCAGGTGATCCTGGAGACGATCCGGCGCACCCCGGAGGGCGAGCGGATCCTGCTCTTCGGCGTCGACATCGTCGACCTGGACGGTGTGGCCCATCGCCACCAGCGGTTCCGCCACGAGCGCTACCTGGGGCCGGAGGCGGCCCTGCGGCAGGTCCTGCGCAACTCCTCGTTCGTCCGGATGCCCGCCGCGGTGGTCCACCGGACGGCCTTCGAGGAGGAGGGCTGGTTCGACACGACCCTCGGCGGGCCCTGTGACACCGACATGTGGGTGCGGCTGTTCGCCCGGTACGGCGTGCGCTGCCTGCCCGCCACCACCTGCGCCTACACCACCCACCAGGGTGCGGCCACGGCCGGGATGTGGAACCGGGGCACCATCCGGTTGAACCGCGAGATCTTCGACCGCGCCGTCGCCCGCGGCCTGGTCTCCGAAGGTTCCATCCGTCGTTGGGAGACCGACTTCTTCCACCAGTTCATCCTCGCCGGCGCCTACCGCCATCTCCGCCTCCGGCAGCGTGCCGAGGCGCGGGACGTGCTGCGGCTGTTCGACCTGCCGGAGATCAGCCACCTCGGCGCCTCGCCGAGGTGGCTGCCGGTCCGGGCCGCGCTGACGGCGGCCACGGCGGGAGCACGCAAACCAGCCGAACCCAGACCCCATGGGGACATGTGACAGATGAAGACGATGCGCCACAGCGAGGCGCTCAACCTGCGAGTCGGAGAGGTCGTCGAGGTACGCGGCAAGGACGAGATCCTGGCCACCCTCGACCAGCGCGGCGAGCTCGAGGCGCTGCCGTTCATGCCGGAGATGCTGCAGTTCTGCGGCCAGCGCTTCCGGGTGGACAAGCTGGTCGTCAAGCTGTGCGACACGATCAACTGGTCCGGGATGTACCGCATGGACCACGCCGTGCACCTGGCAGGCGTGCGCTGCGACGGTCAGGCCCACGGCGGCTGCCAGGCCGGCTGCCTCATCTACTGGAAGGAGGCCTGGCTCAAGCGGGTCGACGGCGACGCCGCCGGGGCCGGGCCCGGCCCGTCGTCGCTGGTCCCGCCCGGCCGGGTCCCCCTCGACCTGGTGGCGACGACCCGCAAGCCCGCCGACCCAGCCGCGCCGGGCGATGAGCGCTACTCCTGCCAGGCGACCGAGCTCCCGCGGGCGGCACCCGAGTGGGTCCCGCCCTGGGACCTCAGGCAGTACGTGCTCGACGTGCGCTCGGGCAACGCCAGCCTGGGCGCCACGGTCCGGAGCGTGCTCGTGGGTGCGTTCAACGAGTACCAGGACTTCAGCCGGCGGCGCCTGCCCGCGCCCCTGCGCATCCGGTTCGGCAGGCGGTTCCCGTTCATCCAGGGGCAGCAGCGCAAGACCCCGCAGGGGACCCTGGACCTGCGCCCCGGAGAGCTGGTGCGGATCAAGCCCATCGAGGCGATCATCGAGACGCTGGACATCATGAACCGCAACCGCGGCATGACGTTCGACCCGGAGATGAAGAAGTACTGCGGCCGGCAGGCACGGGTGCTGCGCCGGGTGGACCGGATCATCGACGAGAAGACCGGGAGGATGCTGCATCTCCGCAACCCCTGCATCATCCTCCAGGACGTGATCTGCACCAGCGACTACCATCGGCTCTGCCCGAGGGGCATCTACCCCTATTGGAGGGAGATCTGGCTCGAGCGGGTTGAGGTGGACGGTCATCCCAGCTCGGCCGGCTCGGCTTCCCGCTCGGCGGGCTGAGCGGCGTCCCTCGCTGCCGAGGTAGCGTCCCGCACGCCCTGATGGAGTTCCCACCACCAGACGCAGGCCCCGATCAGGGTCCCGGCGGCCGAGCCCCAGGCCGCGCCGGCGGCGCCGGCGATCGCCGTGCCGCCGAACGCCCCCGTCAGGTAGACCACCGAGCCGATCACCTGGGCCCGTAGGCTCCTGGAGGCCGCGCCCAGCGCCCGCACCCCGGCCCAGGCGCCGACCGAGAAGCCGAAGCCGGCCACGGCCAGCGTGACCGGCACGAGCAGCGCCGACGCCTCGTACCAGGTCGAGTGGAGGATCTGCTGGCCCACGGAGTCGGGCAGCAGGAGTAGGACCATCCCCCAGGCGAGCGCACCCCCCGCCCCCAGGCAGCTGAGCAGCAGGCAGAACGGCTGCAGCCGGCGCATCGAACGGCGCAGCAGGACGGCCGCCTCCGGCACGGCCATCATGGCGATCCCCATGATGGCCGTGTTCAGCGGCCCGAGCAGCAGCTCGGCCGCTCGCAGCGACCCGGCGGCGGCCAGGCCCGCGATCGCGGCCAGCCCGTACAGCCGGATCTGGGAGGCGCTGCTCAGGCTGAGGCTCTCACCCAGGTAGCGGATGGCCAGGTCCCGGTGCTGACGCAGCCATTGGACCGACTCGGTGGGTCGCGGGACCAGCCGGGCCTGGAACGCGCCGACGACCGCGGCGAAACAGGCCGACCCGCCCCAGGCGAGCATGAACCAGCCGACCGAGGCACGCCCGCTCACCACCATGACAGCCATCGCCGGCACCAGCGCCGCCGCCCACGTGAGGTCGTTGACGAAGGCCATCCGGCCCTTCCCGGCCGAGAAGAACGCGAAGCGCCAGCTGTCCTGGAGCAGCAGGCCGGGCAGGGTCAGCCCGAGCCCCAGCAGGGCCGCGCCGGTCGACTCGCCGAACCACAGGCCGGCGATGAGGCAGCTGGCCCCGGTGATCAGGCCGACGGTGGTGGCCGTCCCGCTGGCGCTGGCCACGGCCCGGCGCCACCGTTCGGGCTCCACGCCGCTGTACCGCACAGCCAGCGCGTCGGTGGCCAGCCCCCGCGACGCGGCGAGCACGATCAGGTAGGTGGCGAAGGCCAGGCTGAAGGCCCCGAACTCCACCGTCCCCAGGGTCCGGGCCACGTAGATGCTCACCCCGAAGTTGGTCAGGCTGGACATCGCCTGGTCGGCCATGCCCCAGCCGAGCCGTCCGGCGAGGTGCCGGGCATGCGCCCACATGGCCGCCGGCGAGATGGCCGCCAGGCGGGCCGACACCGCCGTGGGCCACAGGGCCGGGGCGGCCACCTCCGGCCGGGCCTGCGCGACCATGGTGTGGGCGGCGCCGAGTCCCACCAGGGTGAACAGCCAGATGGCGGCGTGGGGGCCTTCGAGCGAGGGATCGAAGTAGGCGCCGATCAGGAAGCCGACCACGCTGGCCAGGTACCAGACGCCGAGGGCGGCGTCGGGGTCGCGCACCCCCCGGGGTCGTCGCCGGACCCAGCGGATCAGCTGCACGCCAAACGTCAGCCAGAGCAGGACCCACAGGCCGAAGCCGGGGAACCCGACGCGGGCGAGGATGGTGAGGTGGGAGTTATGGACGCTGCGCAGCGGCTGCGCGTCCGGGTTGTTGTTGGTGTTGCCGACGTCGACCTCGTACCGCTCGGGCAGGATCGGGCCGAACCCGATCCCGTGCAGCCACGCCTGGGAGCTGAGCAGGTCGTTGAGGACCTGCTGCCAGAACCCTTCGCGCCACTGCACCGTGCCCGACAGCTCCTCGTTGTCGGTGCTTCCCGCGATGCTGGCCAGGTTGGCCGTGAGCTGCTCAAGGGACACGTCGCGGCGTTCTCCCTGGAGCCGCAGGTCGAGCGTCCAGACGACGGTGAGCACCACCAGCAGGCCGGCGGTGACCGAGAAGACCAGCCGGCGGCGCCGGCCGGCGGGCAGGTAGGCGAACGCCACGGCGGCCGTGCCGAGTGCGGCCAGGAAGCCGCCGCGGCTCTGCGAAGCCGCCACCAGGAGTCCGAGCACCCCCAGGATCGACAGCCATGCGTCGCGGACCCGCGGTCGGTATCCCTCGATCAGCCGGTCGACCCCGAGCCACAGGAAGGCGAGCCCGACCCCGAGGTGGACCGCGATGTCGTTGAACCGGAACGAGTTGATCGGCGTGCCAGTGCCGGGGACGCTGATCCCGGCGAGGCCGTCCATCTGGGCCAGGACGAGGGCGAACGGCGCCCACAGGAAGTACCAGGGCAGGACCAGCCGGTACCAGCGGAGCAGGCGCGGGACGAAGGTCGGCTCGCGTAGTGCGGCGGCGGCGACCAGGAAGGCGAAGATGCCGTAGTACCAGATCGAGGAGTCGCGTATGGCGTCGAGCTGGTACACGGGCAGGTCGCGGATCAGCCGGACGCAGCAGACCGCCATGAAGAGGGCCAGCACCTTGAGCACCGGAGCGGTTGCCACCAGCCGGCGCCAGGGCGACCGGACCTGGAGGACCTCGACGACGCCGATCCCGAGCACGACCTCCCCGACGAACAGCGGCGTCCCGGGGATGTGGATGTAGGCGAAGGACTTGCTGAAGAACAGGTAGCCGCCCAGCAGCAGCCCCAGCGCGGGAGTGAACCAGACGAAGTGGCGAGGCCGGGCCGCCGGGGTCGGCCGGGCAGACGGGAGCTGGCCGGTCCCGTGGTCAGGGTCGACCACCGCCCCGGGCAGGGTCGATGGGCCCGTGTCAGATCGACTTCGCGCCATCCGAAGCTCTCCCCCCCTGACCGCCCGCCGGCGTCTGTAGATCGATTCAGGAGCATCGCCAGCACGACGTCGTTTATCCTACCGGTCCTGTCGTGCCGTTCCGTCATCTGTATGTACTAGATGTACTAGATGCAATTGTCGTCGCCGCCGGCCGGCACGCACCGCCGGTCGGTGGTGAGGAGGACCCGGTCGAGACCGACCCCGGCGCCGCGGCCGGTGAACCGCAGGACGTGACGGCCCGCGCCCAAGGGGACGTCGAGCTTGCCGCCCGGATCACCGTGACGATGGTCGACCCAGGTCCAGCCGCCGCCCCCGCCGTCCACCGGCACCGGTTGACCGCCGTCGACCTCCACCAGCAACGAGCCGCCCCGGCCCTGGACGCGGTTCCAGATCCGGTAGATGCCGGCCACCGGGGCCGACACCACGGCCACCGCCGAGCCGGCCACACCCGTCGCCGGCGACGGGAAGCGGCGGTCGCGGCCCCGGGCGTCCCCCGCGGCGTGGAAGTCCCCGGTGGTGTCCTGGCCGTAGCTCCGCCACTCCTCGGCCGTCCTGAGCCCACCGAGCCAGTCGAACGAGCGCCCGGACAGCTCGGGAAGGTGGTAATGGTTGTCGCTGAACCGGTTGTTGCGCTCGGCCAGGCGGCCGGGGTCGTCGAGCCCGGGCACGTCGGTGGCCATCCCGGCGGCCACTGCCGAAGGGTCGGTGGCGGTCACCGTGTTGTCGTAGACGTGCACGTTGCGGGCCTCGTGGGGCCCGAGGGAGCTGGGGAAGTCGACCCGCCGCTGCTGGAGGATGCCGATGCCGATGGCCCCGCGCACCCGGTTGCCGTAGACCTCCACGTCGGGTGATGCCGAGACGACAATCTCGCCGCCGCCGAAGAAGCCGGTGCCGTCGCGGGGACGCGTGTCCTCCACGATGTTGTCGCGGATTGTGGCCCGGTAGCTGATCTCGTGCAGGATCCCGTAGCCCTGGTTGCCGGTGACGACGTTGTCCTCGTAGAGGACGTCGACGTTGTTGATGTCGGTCCACATGCCGGGACCGTGGTTGTCGTGCGACCAGTTGCCGCGGACGACGAGGCCGCGGGTCTCGGCCCACTTCGTCCCCCCGCATTCCCAGAGGCACTGGTACCCGGCGGTGTTGTTCCAGGCGATCTCGTTGCCCTCGACCAGCGAGCCGTCGCCGTGGCCGCTCATGCCGAGCTGGCCGTTGTGGTGGACCGCGTTGCCGCGCACGGTCGAGCTGTCACCCCGGATGCCGACCCCGTGGTTGTAGCGGACCTCGTTGTCCTCGATGGCCCAGCCGCCGCCGCCTTCGTTGTCGATGGCCGCACGCTGCGCCTCGTTGGCCGCCTTCTCCACGACCAGGCCCCGGACGGTGACGTCGCGCGCGGCCGACCAGAGGATGGACGGGGCGAACGCCTGCTCGACCACCCGACCGTCGGGGTTGTCGCGCAGGTACAGCCGGTTGGCCTGGAAGTCCTGGTAGAACCGGCCGGGTTCGAGGTCGTCGGGGTCGAGCACCCGGGTGAGCGGCACGCCGCCGAGGAAGACGTCCTGGGGGTAGGCGCAGCCGGAGGTGGCGCACTCGCCGTGCGTGCTCGGGTCGCGGGGCAGGAACGCGGCGGCCACCCAGTCCCGGCCCGACCGGGTGAACCCGGTGACCACCTTGGCCCCGCTCACCACGGCCCCCGGCTCCCCTACCAGTCGCTGGCCGTCCCTGGGGCGGACCGGTCCGCTCACCCGGTGCACCCCCGACCGCAGGCAGAGCGTCGCCCCCTCCGGGCTCGCCGCCACCGCCGCCCCGAGATCGGCGCCAGGCCGCACCTCGATCCCGTGGCAGGGCGCCGCGGCCCGACCGCTCGGGCCGGCCAGCCGCACGTAGCTGCCGCCCGAGGCGCCCGGGTCGTCGGCGACGGTGGCCGAGCCGCTCAGCTGCTCGGGGGCGAGCTCGACGGACACCGAGCCGCCGCGGTCGTCACCGGCCCTCTGGACGGCGACGAGCAGGACGGCAGCAACAAGGAGCACGCCCACCAGCGCCACCAACCGCCGACGTGCCGTCGCCAAGGCCATTGCGCCATTGTCCCGTCCCGGTCACCGGTCGGCCACCGGCCCGGCCCGGCGCGGCCGCTAGGCGGTCTCGCAGCCGGCCGACTGGGTCGTGTTGCCGGTGAAGCTGATGTCGCGGGCCGCGAGGTTGTCACCGTTGTCGGCGATCACCCCGGTGGCGCGGCCACCGTCGGTGGCGCAGATCAGGTTGTCGTGGACCAGGTAGTCGTCCAGCAGGTGGGCCGGCGGGGTGGAGTCGGTACGGTCCTGCTGGGTGCCGGTGATCCCGTTGTAGTTGCCGGAGAGGCGGTTGCCGTAGACCTCGACGTTGAAGCTGGAGGCGACCGTGATCCCACCGGCCCAGTACCAGCCGCGGCCGCCGAGGCCGTTGCCGTAGACGTGGTTGTCGCGGATGACCGCGTCCTGGCTGATCTCGTAGAAGATGCCCTCTTCGCGGTTGTCCTCGATCAGGTTGTGCTCGATGAGGGCGCCGCGGGCGTTGATGTCGGCCCACAACCCGCGGCAGTCGTTGTCGTGCACGTGGGTGTTGCGGATGGTGACCCGGCCGACGTCCCACTTCATGCCGCCGGCCTCCCAGTCGCAGCTCTCGTGCAGGGTGTGGTTGCGGGCCAGCTCGGGCCCGTCGAAGGTGGACGGGTCGCCGTCCAGACCGTCGAGTACCACCCCGGTGGCCGCGTTGCCGCCGATGCCCAGCTGGTCGTTGTCGCTGAAGCTGCCGCCGAGGATCTTCATGTTGTCGGCGGCCATCAGGCCGGCCCAGTAGTTGCGCACCGCCGAGACGTTGCGCACCACCCAGCCGCTGGCCGACTTGTCCGGGTTGATGGCGCCGCCCTGGCGGCCGGTGGCGTACTGCTGGATGGTGATGGAGTCGAGGGTCACGTTGGTAGCGCCCCCGGAGAACGCCGACCGCAGGCTCCGGCCGCCGTCCAGGATCGCGCCCGGCTCCCCGCAGAAGCTGTCCCCGGACTTGGGCCGGACGCTGAAGTTCCGCGGGTGGGTGCCGGCCTTGACGGTGTACCTCGTGCCCGAGCCGTGGGCGTCGACCACCCGCTGGGCGTCGTCGCCGGTGCCGATGGCCACGCCCCCGCTGGTGTCGCACCTGGGGACGGCCGCGGCCGCGGGCGGGGCGGTGGTCGGGGCTACGGTCGTGGTCGGCGCCCTGGTGGTCGGGGTCAGCGTGGTGGTCGTGGCCGGGATGGTGGTCGTCGGCGGCCTGGTGGTCGGAGCCGGTGCCGCCGGTGCCGGGGCGACGCCGCTGAAGAAGGGGTCGCGGGCGAAGTCCACGAACCCCTGCATGGACTGCGCGGAGGTGTCGGGCCGCCAGTCGCAGCGGCCGCCCTGGTCGAGGAGGACGACCGCGCGTACCCGTGGCATGGTCCCAGCCAGCGCGCCGGCCGCGTCCAGGTACCAGCCGCGCTTGCGGCCCGGGTCAATGGGGTCCTCCACGGTGCCGCTGCCCGAGATCATCAGCGGCTTGGCTCTGGCCGACCCCCAGGAGTAGTAGGCCTTGAAGATCGGGCCGAAGTCCCGCCAGGTCGACCGGTCGGTGCAGCTGCCCCAGTTGAAGCCGTCGGCCGCCACCCAGTCGACGTAGTCGTCGCCCGGCCAGTACTGGTCGACGCCGCCGCGCGCGCCGGCGAAGGCGTCGGCGTTCGGCGACCACACCCAGAAGGCGCGCACGCCCTGGGTGGTGAACAGATCACGGACGTGCCGCCAGGCGGCCACGTAGGCAGCCCCTCGGGAACGGGTGGTGGTGGTCCGCTGGCTGGCAGTATCCATGCCCCAGGCGTACCGGAGCAGCACCGGTCGGTCGAGGGCCGCGACGCTGCGGGCCAGGGCGGACAGGTAGGGGTCGTGGCGGCCGCTGGCGACCGCGCGCCAGCTGCCGCCCTTGCCGAAGGAGATCATCGGGGTGCGGCCGGCGGCCACGTTGGCGGCCGGGACCCCGCCCAGACCCGCACCCCAGGGCACGAAGCTGTGGCCGATGTTGAATGGGCGCCCGATCGCCGTCTCCAGTCGCCGGGTGGCCGCCTGCTGGGCGGACGCCGGTCCCG
>JASLIH010000046.1 GCA_030152105.1 Actinomycetes bacterium | reverse complement strand
CTCCCTCGGGCCCTCGGCGAGCTCGCCTGACCTCAGCGTAATCTCAGTGGTCCGTGCGACAGTGGAACGACGACGTCGGCTGGCCGGAGGACCGCATGGGTGGATGGCGGCGAACCGGTGTGGCCGTGGTGGCGCTGCTGGTGGCGGTGGGGATTGCCCCGACCCGGGCGTCGGGGGTCCAGGAACAACAGGCAAGGACCTTCAACACCGAGGTGGTCGGGCACCTGGCGCCGCCCCAGGACGGTGGGTACGGGGACGTCTGGGCGTACAAGGATGTGGCCTACCTGGGGGACCTGCGGCAGGGGGATTGCCAGCCGGCCAACGGGATCTGGGCGATCGACCTCGGCAACCCGGCGAAGCCACGGGCGCTGGGGGCGTTCGCCAAGTTCCCGGGGAGCGACGGGGAGGACGTCTGGGTCGGGTCGATCAAGACCAAGGCGTTCAAGGGTGACCTGGCCGCCGTCGGGGTGCAGCGTTGCTCGCGTCAGGCGTCGGGGTTCGCGGGGATGGCGCTGTACGACGTGACCAACCCGGCCAAGCCGAAGGAGCTGGGGCGGCTGGCCACCGGGGTTGTCTCGGGGGTGCACGAGCTCGGGGTCGTGCAGCGGCCCGACGGGCGGGTGCTGGCGCTGGCTGCGGTCCCCTACTCGTTCAACCTCAGTGGGGGCCGCCAGGGTGATCTGCGCATCATCGACATCACCGACCCGCGGCGGCCGCGGGAGCTGGCCAACTGGGACGTCCGCCGTGACGGGCCGGAAGCGACCCGGGGACAGCTGGCGGCTCGGCGGGACGTCTTCGACCACAGCGCCTGGCCGTTCGACAAGGGGAACAAGGTGTACGCCTCGTTCTGGGCGGCGGGGGTGCAGTTCCTGGACATCAGCGACCCGGCCTCGCCGCGGCTGATCGGCCAGACCACGTACCGGCCCGAGGACGGCTACCGCGGCGCCCACTCGGGGTGGTTCAACGAGGACGAGACCCTGTTCATCCAGAACGACGAGGCCATGCAGCCGGTGGGGAGCGGGTCGCGGGCCAGCTGGACCTTCCAGCGGGTGTTCGACACCAGCTCGCTGGAGCGCCCGAAGCTGCTGTCGACCTTCGCCACCGAGTCGGCCGTGCCCGGCAGCGACGGGAAGGTGGCCACCGACGGCATCTACTCGGTGCACAACGCCGTCATCAAGGGGGACCGGTCGTATGCCTCCTGGTACTCCGACGGGGTCAGGGTGGTCGACCTGTCCGACCCCGGTCATCCCGTGGAGGTGGCCTGGTTCGTGCCACCGCCCAGCTCGCCCCGCCAGACCGCGGCCACCGCGCAGAGCGGCCGCCGTGACATGCCCGTCGTCTGGGGTGTCTTCCCCTGGAAGAACCTGGTCCTGGCCAGCGACATGAACAGCGGCCTCTGGGTGTTCCGGGTCACCCGTGACGCGGGACCGCGACCCCCTGGCCCGGAGGGGCCCGACCCGCCCCCGCCCACCACTCCGCCCGACCCGCCCAGCGACTCGGGCGGCTTCCTCTGGGTGGGCCTGGCCGGCCTGGTCCTGGGGCTGCTCGCGGTCGGCGTGGTCGTGCGCGCCGCCCGCCGCCCCGGCTGACCACCGGCCGGGACCGGGGTCAGGTCACGTCCCGGCGCCGGACGAGCACGGCGCCCAGCGCGACGAAGGCGGCCACGTAGATGGCCAGCGACAGGGTGGCCCGGCCGCCGGTGACGGCGTCGATCACGCCCGGCGGTGCCTCGCCGCTGGACCCGCCGCCCGGGGCCAGGGACCAGACCAGGGAGCCGGCGTTCACCCCGGGGAGCAGGTTGCGCAGGGGCTGGAGCGAGGTCAGCAGGCTGCCGGCCACCGCCGAGACCAGGTTCTCGACCCCGAGGACCCAGACGACCCCGAGGCCGACGGGCAGGGCGACCCCCCGGAAGGCGAACCCGAGCAGGGCCCCGAGGCCGCACCACATGCCCATGATCAGCCAGCCCGACCCGATGCCCTGGGCCAGCTCGGCCAGGGGCGGGTAGGCGAGCGGCCGCGACTCCAGGGTGGCGATGACCGCCGCCGTGGTCGCGTTCAGGGCGAAGACGGCCAGCACGATGCCGAGGGTGCTGGCGGCCAGGGCGGCCAGCTTGCCGCCGTAGATGGCCAGCCGGGTCGGCCGCTGGGTCAGGGCGGTCTGCATCGTGCCCCAGCCGTACTCGCTGCCGCTGGCCAGGGCGCCGAGGATGAGGGCCAGGGCGCCCGCGAACACCGGGAAGCCGCCCAGCGAGGTCGGGACCAGCTCCCCGGGCAGGGTCCCGGCCAGCACGGCCCGCGGGTCGAGGCCCTGGGTCTGGAAGTTCTGGTCGCTGGTGACCCAGCTCGAGTAGGGGAGGAGGTAGCCGAACAGCAGCTCCAGCGCCAGTGTCACCCCGAGCAGCACCCAGGTCGCGGGCCGCTTGCGAAGCTTGAGGAGCTCCGCCTGGAAGCTGGCGATCATCGTCCCGTCCCTTCCTCGGTCATTTCCAGGAACACCTCTTCGAGGGTGCGCTCCAGGGGGCGCAGCTCGGTCAGGGTCACGCCGGCGTCGGCCAGGGCGCGGCTCACCATCCCGGCCCGCTCCGGCCCGGTCCGCAGCCGGAAGCTCCCGTCGGCCTCGGCGACGTTGCCGGCGCCGACCAGCCGCTCCAGGCATTCCCGGGCCCGCGCCGGCGGCTCGGCCCGGACCAGCAGCCCGGCCTGGCCGAGCAGGTCGTCGACGGTGCTCTCGGCGAGCAGTCGGCCGCCGGAGATCACCCCGACCCGGTCGCACAGCTGCTGCACCTCGCCCAGCAGGTGCGAGGAGAGGAGCACGGTGTGGCCGCGCTCGCCCAGGTCGCGGAGCAGCGCCCGCATGTCGCGCATGCCCGCCGGGTCGAGGCCGTTGGTCGGTTCGTCCAGGATCAGCAGCTCCGGGTCCTTGAGCAGGGCGGCGGCCACCCCGAGCCGCTGCTTCATCCCCAGGGAGTAGCGGGCGTAGCGGTCTCCGCCCCGGCCGGCCAGGTCGACCGTCTCGAGCGCGCCCTCGACCCGCCGGTCGGGCACGCCGGCGTAGCGGGCGACCACCCGCAGGTTGTCGCGGCCCGAGAGGTAGGGGTAGAAGCGGGGCGCCTCGATCAGCACGCCGGTGCGGGCCAGGGCCCGCGGGCTCCCTGGCTGGTCGCCGTGGACGCTGGCCGACCCGGCGGTCGGCCTGACCAGCCCGGCCAGCATGCGCAGGGTGGTCGTCTTGCCGGCCCCGTTGGGGCCCAGGAACCCGTACACCTCCCCGCGCCACACCGAGAGGCTGACCCGCTCGACGGCCGTGACCGCTCCGTAGGTCTTGCTCAGCCCGTTGGTCTCCACCAGCTGCTCGCCCATCTTCGCCGTCCTCAGTCCGGTTGCCGGATGCTCGAGAGCGATGGTCGCGCCTGGAGCCGGGGGCGTCGTCGCCCGGGAGAAGGCCGTGCCGCTGCTCCCAGGGAGGCAGGCGGGGCCGAGCCGGCTACCGCGCCGGTGGTAGCGGGGCCGGGCTCAGGGCTTGCGCAGCCGCCAGATGCACTCGGCCGGCCAGCGGCGCGACCAGGCCAGGTCCTCGGCGTCCCGGTAGGTGCTGGTGGCGCCGGGGCCGGGCCGGGGCTCGATCAGGTCCTCGACCACCAGGCCGCAGTCGCGGAACAGCCGGATCCAGGTCCCGTACGGCAGGTTGAACTCGACCGTCCCGTCGACGTCCTGCAGCCGGTACAGCCCGAAGTAGTCGTTGACCAGCCGCTCGCTGGCGTGCTCGGCGTCCGGCGGGAAGGCGATGTCGTAGATGGGGCTGAGGTGGGTGAAGGCGAGCAGGCCGCCGGGACGCAGGATCCGGGCCGCCTCGGGCACGGCCCGGTAGGGGTCGGCGAACAGGAACGCCCCGTAGTCGGCGAACACGATGTCGAAGCTGGCGTCGCGGAACGGGGTCCGCTCGGCATCCGCCTGCACCAGCGGGAAGGCGATCCCCGTCTCGGACCGTAGGCGCCGGGCATGCTCCAGCTGGCGCTCGGAGAGGTCGAACCCGACCGGCAGGGCCCCGTTGCGGGCCAGGGCCGTCGACCACTGGGCGCCGCCGCAGCCGAACTCCAGCATGTCCTTGCCGGCGACGTCGCCGAGCACGCCCAGCTCCGACTCGGGGATGTTCCAGGTGCCCCAGGCGAGATGGCCGGTGAAGGCCTGGTCCCGGATCTGGGGGGCGTTGCGCCGCTGGTAGTCGTCGGCGTCCTCGTTCCACAGCCGCCGGTTCACCCGGACATGGGCGCGCTCGGTCACTGGCCGGCCTCGGTCAGGGGGTCGAGGTGCCGGCGCCGACCCCTCCGCGGGTGTTGGCCGGGGAGCGCAGGACGGCCGAGGCGCGGGCCAGGGCGTGCTGGACCAGCTCGATCAGTGTCGTCTTGGCCGACTCGCGGACCCGGGCGTCGCAGGCCACGATCGGGGTGTCGGGGCCGATGACCAGGGCCTCGCGGACGT
Source organism: Actinomycetes bacterium (assembly GCA_030152105.1). Next base: position 284 of record JASLIH010000046.1, on the reverse strand, counting down.
CGTCGATCGCGTGGGCCAGGACGCCGTCGAAGCAGTTGATGGCGACCACGAACGGCAGCTCGCGCTGCTCGAAGTAGTCGACGGCGGCGAAGCAGGCGTCCAGCCGCCTGGTGTCGACCAGGACCACGGCGCCGATGGCGCCCCGGCACAGGTCGTCCCACATGAACCAGAACCGGTCCTGGCCGGGGGTGCCGAACAGGTACAGGATCAGGTCGGTGTCCAGGGTGATGCGGCCGAAGTCCATGGCCACGGTCGTGGTCGTCTTGCCCTGGATCTGGCTGGTG
>JASLIH010000045.1 GCA_030152105.1 Actinomycetes bacterium | reverse complement strand
CTGGCCGTCGGCACCCCCGGGTTCGGGTTCCGCTCCGGCGAGGTCTGGGGGCTGCACCTGGCCTGGAGCGGGGACGCGGCCCACTGGGCCGAACGCAACCCCGACGGCCACGCCGGGGTGGGCGCGGCCGAGCTGCTCGGCCCCTCCGAGATCGCCCTCGCCCCGGGCGAGACCTACGCGACACCGCCGGTGCTGGCCACCTACAGCGGCGACGGCCTGGACGGGCTGAGCACCGCCTACCACCGCTACCTGCGCGACCGGCCCTCGCACCCGCGCACGCCCCGGCCGGTGGTGCTCAACACCTGGGAGGCCGTCTACTTCGACCACCGGCTGGAGCGCCTGACGGAGCTGGCCGATGTGGCCGCCCGGCTGGGGGTGGAGCGGTTCGTGCTCGACGACGGCTGGTTCGGCGGCCGGCGCAACGACACCGCCGGCCTCGGCGACTGGTACGTGGCCGCCGACGTCTGGCCCGAGGGCCTGAACCCGCTGATCAGCCACGTCCGCAAGCTCGGCATGGAGTTCGGGCTCTGGGTCGAGCCGGAGATGGTCAACCCCGACTCCGACCTGTTCCGGGCCCACCCCGACTGGGTCCTGTCCGGGTCCGGCCGGCCCGGCCGGCTGCCCGAGGCCTGGCGCAACCAGCAGGTCCTCGACCTGGCCAACCCCGGCTGCTGGGCCTTTCTCCGCGACCGGCTGGACGCGCTGCTCAGCGACCACGACATCGCCTTCCTCAAATGGGACCACAACCGCGACCTGATCGAGGCCGGCCACGACGGCCGGCCAGGAGTGCACGCCCAGACCCTGGCCGTCTACCGGCTCCTGGACGAGCTTCGCCGGCGTCACCCCGGGGTCGAGATCGAGAGCTGCGCGTCCGGCGGCGGCCGGGTCGACCTGGGGATCCTGGCCCGCACCGACCGGGTCTGGGCCAGCGACACCAACGACGCCCTGGAGCGCCAGCACATCCAGCGCTGGACCCAGCTGCTGGTGCCGCCCGAGCTGGTCGGCAGCCACGTCGGCCCGCCCCGCGCCCACACCACCGGCCGCACCCACGACCTCGCCTTCCGGGTCGCGACGGCGCTGTTCGGCCACTTCGGCATCGAATGGGACATCGCCTCGGCCTCGCCCGCCGAGCAGCAGGCGCTGGCCGAGGCGATCGCCTGCTACCGGCGGCTGCGGCCCCTGCTCCACGGCGGGACGGTGGTGCGGGCCGACCATCCCGACCCGGCCGCCTACCTCCACGGGGTGGTGGCCCCCGACCGGGCCGAGGCCCTGTTCGCCTACGTGCAGCTGACCGCCTCGGCGTTCGAGACCCCGGGCCAGGCCCGGCTGCCCGGGCTGGACACCGGCCGCGCCTACCGGGTCACCCCCCTGGCCGTCGCCGGCGAGCCCGAGACCAAGCAGGTGGTGGCCCCCCGCTGGCAGGAGGCGGGCGGCGTCACCCTCGACGGCCGGGCCCTGGCCGAGGTCGGCCTGCCCCTGCCCGTCCTCCGGCCCGAGCAGGCCCTGCTGCTGCACCTGACCAGCCCATGAGCGCGCCGGGGGCGGGGAACCGGCCCGCGCCGACGAGCGCGGAAGGGGCCGCGGACCGGCTCGGCCTTGGCGACGGGGCCCTGCCGCCTAGGGCATGGCCCGGCGGCTCGGACGCCCCGTCCCTTGACCTGTCGGGGGACTGGCGCTTCCGGCTGTCGGAGCGGGCCGACGTCGATGATGGGTTCGCCGAGCCCGGCTTCGACGACGCCGGCTGGGCGACCCTGCCGGTGCCGTCCCACTGGCAGCTGCACGGCCACGGCGCCCCCGCCTACACCAACGTCGTCTACCCCTTCCCGGTCGACCCGCCGCACGTCCCCACCGAGAACCCGACCGGCGACCACCGGGTCTGGTTCCGCCTGCCCGACGGCTGGGACGCCGAGCGGACCGTGCTGCGGTTCGAGGGGGCCGACTCGCACCTCCAGGTGTGGTGCGACGGCCAGGAGCTGGGCAGCTCCACCGGGAGCCGGCTGCCGGCCGAGTTCGACGCCACCGCCTCCCTGGCCGCCGCCGACGGCCCCGAGCACCTGCTGGCCGTCCGGGTCCGGCAGTGGTCGGCCGCCAGCTACCTCGAGGACCAGGACATGTGGTGGCTCTCGGGGCTCTTCCGGGAGGTCCGGCTGCTGGCCCGCCCGGCCGGGGCGGTCGGGGACTGGTTCGTCCACGCCGGCTACGACCACAAGACAGGCGCCGGCACCCTACGGGTCGACGCCGACGTGCCCGCCCGCGTCAGCGTCCCCGAGCTGGGGGTCGACGCGGCCGCGGGGGAGACGGTCGAGCTGCCGGCCGTGGAGCCCTGGTCGGCCGAGTCGCCCCGGCTGTACGACGGCCAGCTGGCCACCGACGGCGAGCGGGTCGCCCTGCGGATCGGCTTTCGCACCGTCGCCGTCGCCGACGGGGTGCTGACCGTCAACGGCCGCCGGGTCCTGTTCCGGGGGGCGAACCGGCACGAGTTCCATCCCGACCGGGGCCGGGCCGTGCCCGAGGAGGTGATGCTGGCCGACGTGCTGTTGATGAAGCGCCACAACCTCAACGCCGTCCGGACCAGCCACTACCCGCCGCACCCGCGGTTCCTGGAGCTGTGCGACAGCTACGGGCTGTACGTGGTCGACGAGTGCGACCTTGAGACCCACGGGTTCGAGCCGGTCGGCTGGCGGGGCAACCCGGCCGACGACCCCCGCTGGCGCGACGCCCTGGTGGACCGGATGCGGCGGATGGTCGAGCGGGACAAGAACCGGCCCAGCGTGATCATGTGGTCGCTCGGCAACGAGAGCGGCGTCGGCGGCAACCTGACCGCGATGGCCGCCTGGGCCCGGGAGCGCGACCCGTCACGGCCACTGCACTACGAGGGCGACCGGTCCTGCGCCGACGTCGACGTCTACAGCCGCATGTACCCGACCCACGCCGAGGTCGACACCATCGGCCGCGGCGAGGAGCCGCCACTGCCCGACCCCGAGCTGGACGCCCGGCGCCGGGCCATGCCCCTGATCCTCTGCGAGTACGCCCACGCCATGGGCAACGGCCCCGGCGGCCTCTGGGAGTACCAGGACCTGTTCGAGCGGCACCCGCGCTGCCAGGGCGGGTTCGTCTGGGAGTGGATCGACCACGGCCTGCGCGCCCGCACCGCCGACGGCCGCGAGTACTTCGCCTACGGCGGCGACTTCGGCGAGCCCCTCCACGACGCCAACTTCGTGGCCGACGGCCTGCTGTTCCCGGACAGGACCCCATCCCCGGGCCTGGCCGAGCTCAAGAAGGTGGTCGAGCCGGTCCGCATCGGCGCGGCCCCCGACGGCGGCCTCCGGGTCGCCAACCTGCACACCTTCCTCGACCTGTCCCACCTGGCCTTCAGCTGGTCCCTGGAGGAGGAAGGGGTCCCCGTCGCCTCCGGCCGCCTCGACCTCCCCGCGGTGGGTCCCGGGGAGTCCGCCACCGTCCCCCTGCCCGACCTGCCGCCCACCCACGCCGAGACCTGGCTGACCGTCCAGGCCGTCCTCGCCACCGACCACCCCTGGGCCCCGGCCGGCCACGAGGTCGCCTGGGGCCAGGTCCCCATCTCCCAGACCGAGCAGGTCCCGCCCCCAGCCCACCCCTGGGCACCATCCAGCCCGACGGGCCCGGGCCGGGTCCCCCGGTGGGGGAGCGTAGCCGACCCGGGAAGGGGCGTGCGTCCGGCTGTCCACAGCCCCACGGCCAGGCCCGGGACCTCTGGGCTGGCGGTGGGGGGCGGGACCTTTGACGCGGCCACTGGCCTGCTGGTGGGAATCGGCGACCTGCCGGTCGCCGGGCCGCGGGTGGACCTGTGGCGGGCGCCGACCGACAACGACCGGGGGCACCATGGAGAGGCGCTGGAGCCGTTGTGGCGGCGGGTCGGGCTGCACCGGCTCCAGCATCGGGTGGACGAGGTCGCGGTCGAGGGTGCGTCCCTGGTGGTGCGGGCCCGGGTGGCGCCGGCGGCCACCGACCTGGGTGTGGTCGCCACCTACCGGTGGACGGCCACCGGCGGCGGGCTGCGGCTCGAGGTGGGGATCGTTCCCGAGGGGGAATGGCCCTGCCCGCTGCCCCGGGTCGGGCTGCGGATGGCCGTGCCGGCCGGGCTCCGCCGGGTCGAGTGGTTCGGCCGCGGCCCTGGCGAGGCCTACGCCGACACCGGCCGGGCCGCCCGGGTCGGCCGGTTCGCGGCCACGGTGGAGGAGCTCCAGACTCCCTACCTCTACCCGCAGGAGAACGGCAACCGCCGCGACGTCCGCTGGGCGACCCTCACCGAGGGCGGCGGGCGCGGCCTGCGCGTCGAGGGCGAGCCGACCGTCGACCTGACCGTCCGCCCCTGGACCACCGAGCACCTCGACCAGGCCCGCCACCCAACCGACCTCGTCCCCGGCGACCGTATCTGGGTCAACCTCGACCTGGCCCAGCAGGGCATCGGCTCGGCCTCCTGCGGCCCCGGCGTCCTCCCCGCCTACCGTCTCGACCCCGCGCCGGTCAGCTTCGCGGTGCGGCTGCTCCCCCTGCCATGACGCCGGCCTGACCGGGGGTATGGTGCCCGGGATGGCTTGGACGTCCTGGCGGTCGAGACTGCGGCGGCTGCCCGCGCCGGTGGTGGACGCCGGGCTGGCGGTGGCCCTGGCGGTCGCGATCACGGTCGCCATCAGCGTGCTGCCGAGCCAGGGCGAACCACCCGACGCGCTCGCCTACGGTCTGGGCCTGCTGATCGCCGCCCTGTCGCTGTTCCGGCGGCGCTGGCCCCTGGCCGTGCTTCTGGCCTCGGCGGCCACCCTGTTCCTCTACAACCAGTTCGACTACCCGGGCCTGTTCTCGGCCGTGCCCCTGTCAGTCGCGCTGGCCACCGCCTGGGCGGCCGGCCGGCGCGGCTGGGCGCTGGCCGTGGTCGCCTGGTTCGGCGGCACCCCGCTGATCTTCCTGGCCGTGGCCGACCTCCCCGAGCAGACCAGGGCCGAACTGGTCAGCCTCGCTGTCTCCGACCTGGCGCTGCTGGCCGCGGTGCTGCTGCTGGGGGAGGCGGTGCGCGGCCGCCGGGCCCTTGACCGGGCGCACCGGCTGCTCCTGGCCGAGCGGGAGCGGTCCGAGCAGCTGCTCCTCAACGTCCTCCCGGCCCCGATCGCGGCCCGGCTCAAGCAGGGCGAGGAGGTCATCGCCGACGGCTTCCCGGAGGTCACCGTCCTCTTCGCCGACCTGGTCGACTTCACCCGGCGAAGCCAGGAGACGACCCCGGAGCGGGTCGTGCGGATCCTCGACGACCTGTTCTCGGCCCTCGACGAGCTGGCCGAGCGGCACGGGCTGGAGAAGATCAAGACCATCGGCGACGCCTACATGGCCGTCGGCGGGCTGCCCGAGCCGCGGCCCGACCACGCCGAGGCGGTGGCCGAGATGGCCCTGGCCGTGCGCGAGGAGGTGGCCCGCCACCTCGACGCGGGCGGCCGGCCGCTGGCCGTCCGCATCGGCATCGACACCGGCCCGGTGGTGGCGGGGGTGATCGGCCGGCGCAGGTTCAGCTACGACCTGTGGGGCGACACCGTCAACACCGCCAGCCGGATGGAGTCGAACGGGGTGGCCGGCTGCATCCAGGTGACCGACCGGGCCTACCGGCGGCTGCGGGACCGCTACCGGTTCGAGCGGCGGGGACCGGTCCAGGTCAAGGGCAAGGGCGAGCTGGTCACCTGGTTCCTGCTGGACCGGGCGGTCAGCCCCGCTGAGCCTCGGGGCGGGCAATGACCGAGAACTCGGTCCCGAAGGGATCGGTGATGGTGGCCAGGCGGCCGTAGACGAAGTCCTCGGCCTGGCCGGGGCTGCCGCCGGCCTCGGCCGCCCGGGCGACCACCTTCGAGGTCGCCGACACCGACGATGGCGCGCCCGGGACGCCCATGACCCCGCCGACCTCGTGGCCGTCGGGGCGGCGCAGGAAGGTGAAGTCGAAGTCGGGCAGGTCCTGGTTGCCGTCGAGGGTGAAGCCGAACACGGCCGCATAGAACGCCCGGGCCGGCTCC
>JASLIH010000661.1 GCA_030152105.1 Actinomycetes bacterium | reverse complement strand
TGATCTCCAGGACGATGAAGCTGCCGTCGGGGGCTTTGAGGACGATGTGGACGTCGCCGTCTGGTTCGCGGTTGACGTAGGTGACCTGGCCGGCGTGCACCGCGCCGAGCGCCCAGTAGGGGCGGGGTCGAAAGTACAGGTGGTCGATGAGCTGGTGGACGCCGAGTGCGACCAGGGCGCCGAGCACGCCCACGACGGTGAGCGCCAGCATCTGCGGGTCACGGCGCCGCACCGCCCGCACGGCCAGTGCGGTCAGGAGCAGCATGGGCACGGCGACCAGCCAGCTCGCCGCCATGACGGCGAGCAGCCTGGGCGGGCCGTGCTGGACGGCCCGGTTGAGGGTCTCGGTGAGGGTCTGGTCACTCATCGCCGTGTCCCTGGCCTGGTTGGTGGCGTGTGGCTGGCTGGGGCCCGCTGCCGTCCAGTGACGGCGGCGACCGCAGCGGCGGCTGGTCGGGTGGCGGGTGGGGATCGGCGTGGTGGCGGCTGCCCAGGGTACGGGCCAGGGTCAGCACAGCGAACAGCCAGGCCGCTCCGAGCGCGAACCCCGCGAGCACGTCGGTCAGCCAGTGGGCGCCCAGGTACAGCCGGGAGATCCCGACCACCCCGGCAATCACAACGGCGAGTGCCCAGGCGGCGACCTTGCGGCCCCACCGGGGCGTGGCCCCAGCGGCCAGGGCGGCCAACATGCCGTAGACGACGACGGCCTGGGTGGCGTGCCCGGAGGGGAAGCTCGGCCCAGCGACCGGCTTCAGCAGAATGGAGGCGGGCGGCCGGGGGCGGCCGACGAGTTCCTTGACCGCATTGAACGCAAGGTCCGCGCCGGCGAACGCGACGACCAGGAGGATAAGCGGCCGCCAGGTGCGGCGGCGAAGCCACCAGCCCACCCCAACCACCAGGATAAGCGGCAGCAGGATGCGGATGGAACCGAGGTTGGTCAGGTCCTGCATCACTCGGGTGAGCCAGGGCTCCCGGTGTCGCACAAAGAACACGGCGACTGGCTGGTCGACCCGCTCGAGCTCGTCGCGGGCGAGTACGTCCTGCAACAGCGCGCCGAACGCCCAGCCGGCCCCGACCAGGGCTACCACGCTGACGGTCAGCGACAGCCCGAGCGCCCCACCGGGCCGTAGCCGGCGGGCGAGGAAGGTGAGCTGGCGCTGGTAGCGGTCCCGCAGCCGCGCCACCCAAGGGCGGGCGAGCTGCCGGTCGACCAGTTCCTGGACTCGGTCGGGGTGGTGGGCGACCCAGCGGGCACCCGCCACCAACGCGGCGACCACCACGATGACCAGCACCAGCAGCAGGCTGGCCCGCCCGGCGATCTGTGCGACCTTCTGGTAGGAGCTGCCGGCCAGGTAGCCGAGCAGCACAAACCCGGGTGCCCAGATCACCCCGCCGGCCAGGTTCCAGGGCAGGAACGTCCGGTACGGCATCCGCGACATGCCGGCCAGGGCCGGGACCAGGGCCCGCAGGACCCCGATGAAGCGGCCCAGGAATACCGCCCGGCCGCCCTTGGCGCGCAGGTAGGCCTCGGCCTTGGCCCACCGCTGCTCGCCGACCGGGCGGCCCAGGCGGCTGTGCTTGAGGGGCTCGCCGAACAGGCGGCCGATCTCGTAGCCGATGGAGTCCCCGACCACGGCGCCGATCGCCCCGGCCGTCATCATCACCCCGAGGCTGACCCGCCCCTGGTAGGCGAGGAACCCGCCGAGCAGCATGGCGGTCTCCCCGGGGATGGCCAGCCCGACGAAGGCGGCCGACTCGGCGGCGGCGAGCAGCCCGAGCACGATGTAGGCCCATGGGCTGGCCAGGTGGGCGGCCGTGTCGAGCGGCCCGGTCATCGGCGCAGCTCCCACACGATCGGCATCAGCGTGCTCCTTGCGACAGGCCTCCGGCCGACCAGCTTGCGTTACCCGCGCTTGGTTGGGTAGACCAGCACCGGCGGATCGTAACACCGGCTACAATCCACGGTCGTGGGTTGAAGGAGGCGCCATGCAGTGGACCGTGCTGATCGTTCGGCTGCCGGCCGATCCGTCCCGCCACCGGGTCGCGGTCTGGCGGGAGCTGCGTCGCGTCGGTGCCCTGCTGCTCGGCCAGGGGGTGTGGGCGGTGCCGACCACCCCAGCGTTCACCGGCGGGCTGGACCGGGCCGTCCGGCTGGCCGAGCGCGGCGACGGCGAGGTCGTGCTGCTGGAGGCGGCCGCCCGCGACGAGGCCAACGCCGCCCGTCTGGAGGGGCTGTTCACCGCCGCTCGGGAGGCGGAGTGGGCCGAGTTCTTGGCCGACTGCGCCAAGTACGAGGCCGAACTCGACAAGGAGATCCGTATCAACAAGTTCACCTTGGCCGAGCTGGACGAGGAGGAGCAGAGCCTGGACCGGCTGCGCCGCTGGTACCGGGAGATCAAGGTCCGTGACCTGTTCGGCGCCCCCGCGGCGGCCGAGGCCGAGCAGCGCCTCAAGCACTGCGCCGAACGGCTGGAGGACTACGCCGACCGTGTCTACCAGGCCGTCCACCAACCCTAACCACCGCCCGACGAGGTCTGTCCCCAAGGAGCCCAGCTGTCGTGCTCAGCTACCTGCAGGCGATTGTGATCGGCCTGCTGCAGGGCGTCACCGAGCTGTTCCCCATCTCCAGCCTCGGCCACGCGGTGCTGGTCCCGGCGCTGCTGGGCTGGAACGGTATCGTCAGCGGCCAGTCCGCGCAGGAGTCGTTCTACCTCGCCTTCCTGGTCGGCCTGCACGTGGCCACCGCGCTGGCGCTGCTGGTGTTCTTCCGCGCCGAGTGGCTCCGGATCATCGGGGGGCTGTGGCGCTCGGCCCGCCGCCGCCGCATCGAGACCGCCGACGAGCGGCTCGGCTGGCTGCTAGTGGTGGCCACCATCCCCGCCGGGCTGGTCGGCGTCGCCTTCGAACACGCGCTACGGACCCTGTTCGCCAAGCCGCTCGCCGCCGCGGTGTTCCTCACCTGCAACGGGCTGGTCCTGCTGGCTGGGGAGTGGCTGCGCCGCCGCGCGACCCGAGCAGACATCCTGGCGGCCAGGCACGACCCGGCCCACCTGCGGGCAGTCCCCGACCGTGCCGACGGCGGCTCGACTGCCACGCCGAGCCCGGTCGCGGGTGCCGCCCCGCCCCGGTCCCGGCAGCTGGCCGCGCTGGCGGTTGGTGAGGCCCTGCTGATCGGTTCGGCGCAGATCCTGGCGTTCTTCGCCGGCATCAGCCGCTCCGGGGTGACGATGGTCGCAGGGCTGCTGCGCGGCCTGGACCACGAGGACGCCGCCCGGTTCTCGTTCCTGCTGGCCACCCCGATCATCCTGGCAGCCGGCCTCTACAAGCTGCCCGACCTGCTCGGCCCCAACGGTGATGGCATCCGCGGCCAGGTCCTGGTCGGCAGCCTGGTCGCCGCGATGGCCGCCTACGCCTCGGTCCGCTTCCTCACCCGCTGGTTCCAGACCCGTACCCTCACCCCGTTCGCGATCTACTGCCTGGTCGTCGGGCTGGCCTGCGTGGTCCGGTTCGCCTGACCCGATGCCAGGATGCCCGTGGCAGACACTGCTGATCCGGCGCGGCGATCGCGGTGCTGAGCCCGGCCATGCTGGGCGCCGTCGCTGGGGCGCTCGGCCGGGGTCCGACCCCGCCATCCCAACGGGAATCGGATTGCCTCGCCGCCTTCAGATCCGGCCAGCTGCATCGCGACCGGGCCGAGACGTGGTCTTCCACCTCCCTTGCGCGACCGCCCTGTAGGCCACGTCGAGGGGGCTGCTCGCCCCGGCCAGAGCACCTCGCCCAGCAGATGATCGTAACGATAGATACACTCTCAAACGTAACCCGCTACGGCCCGATGGCGCAGCCCCGCGAAGGGAGTTCACCATGCAGCAGCCAACGACCCTGACCGGCCGCCTCCGTGAGGTCGCGATCACCAAGGGCGAGGAACTCCTCGCGGAGGTTCCCTCGACGTTGCGCCGGCTGCGCCTGCTGCTGGTCGTGCTGACCGTCAGCGTGCCGGTCTTCCTGCTTGGCTGTCTGGCCCTGCTCGCCTGGCGCCTGCTCGGCTAGCCGTGGCGGCCACCGAGCCGACCGGAGCCGGAGACGCCGCCTCGACGCCGGATGCGCCAGCACCGGCCCGGTGGCGAACCTGGCCCCTGCTGGCAGCCGGGTTTGTCACCGCCTTCGGCGCCCACGCCATCGCCGCCAACCTCGGCCGCTACGCCACCGGGCGCCATGCCTCGCTGCTGGAGCTCGGCGTCCTGCTCGCCCTCTACGACGGCGCCGAGGTGCTGCTCAAGCCGGTCTTCGGCAGCCTCGCCGACCGGATCGGCGCCCGCCCGGTGCTGCTCGGCGGACTGGTCGCCTTCACCATCGCCTCGGCCGGGTTCGTGGTGGTCGGCAACCCGGCCCTGCTGGGCCTGGTCAGGCTCGGTCAGGGCGCCGCCGCGGCGGCGTTCTCCCCCGCCGCCGGCGCCATGGTCGCCAGGCTGTCCCCCGGCAACCGGC
>JASLIH010000653.1 GCA_030152105.1 Actinomycetes bacterium | reverse complement strand
CTGACCGACGCCCAGGGCCGCACGGTCGACTTCAAGAACACCGTGCTGATCATGACCTCCAACCTGGGCACCCGCGACATCGCCAAGGGCGCCACCCTGGGCTTCACCGCCCGGCCGGACGCCAAGGTCGACTACGAGCGGATGCAGGGCAAGGTCATGGACGAGCTCAAGCGCCACTTCCGGCCCGAGTTCCTGAACCGGATCGACGAGGTGATCGTCTTCCACCAGCTCTCCAGGGAGCAGGTGAAGAGCATCGTCGACCTGATGATGAAGCGGGTCGTGGAGCAGCTGAAGTCCAAGGACATCGCCATGGAGCTGACCGAGGCGGCCAAGGACCTGCTGGCCGAGAAGGGCTACGACCCGGCGCTGGGCGCCCGCCCGCTGCGGCGGACCATCCAGCGCCTGGTCGAGGACCCGCTGTCCGAGAAGCTCCTGTGGAAGGAGTTCACCGCCGGCCAGCTGGTCGTGGTGGACGCCGAGAACGGCGAGATCGCCTTCCGCTCGCTCGACCAGCCCACCGACATCGACGCCCCTCCGGCCGAGCTGGCCAGCCAGGAGTAGGCGTCAAGCTGTCCCACCCCAGGGATAGGCGAAGCCCCCGGGATTCCCGGGGGCTTCGCCGTTAGCATGCCTGCCATGCGCGAGGCGGTCGGGGGGCGGGTGCTGGGGGCACGGGCGGCCGGGCGGCCGCTCGACCGGCTGGCCTGGGTGCACGCGACCAGCACCTTCGGCGACGCCCTGGTCGCGGTGGCCCTGGCCGGGACCCTGTTCTTCGCCGTCCCGGTGGCCGCGGCCCGGCCCCGGGTGGCGCTCTATCTGCTGTTGACGGTCGCCCCGTTCGCGGTGGTGGCGCCCCTGCTCGGCCGCCTCCTGGACGGCCGCAGCGGGGCCGGTCGCCTGGCTCTGGCCGCGGCCATGGCCCTGCGGGCCGCCCTGGCCGCCCTGGCCGTGGCCCGCACCGAGTCGCTGCTGCTGTACCCGCTCGCCTTCGGCCTGCTGGTCTGCTCCCGGGCTCACGGCATCAGCCGCACGGCCATGGTCCCCGAGCTCATCGAAGGGGACGGCCGCGACCTGGTGGCCGTGAACGGGCGCATGGCCAGGGTGGCCGCCCTGGGCGGCACCGCCGGGGCGCTGCTCGGGGTTGGCCTGGACCGGCTGCTGGGCGGCGGCGCCGTCCTGTGGGCGGCCGCCCTCGCCTTCGCCGCCGGCGGAGTCCTCGCCCTCGGCCTCCCGCACACCCGCCGGCGCCGGGAACCCACAGCCCCCCGCGACCCGATGGACCGGCGGACGGCTCGGCTGGCGCGGCCGCCGGGGCGGGTGCGGCTGGCCCGGACCGCCAACGCGACGGTGCGGGCGGTGGGTGGGTTCAGCCTGTTCCTGCTCGCCTTCGAGCTCCGGCGCCAAGGCGTCGGGACCGCCGGCCTGGGCCTGCTCCTGGCCGCTGTCGGGGTCGGCGGGGTGGTCGGCGCGTTCCTGCTGCCGCGGGCGGCCCGGCTGGTCCGGGAGGACGGGCTGCTGGCCGGGGGGCTGCTGCTGTGCGGCACCACCGCCGGGCTGCTCGCCGGGCGGGTCGGGGTCGCCGCGGCCGCCGCCGGCGGCCTGGCCATGGGGGCCGGCATCGCCGCCGCCCGCCTGGGTTTCGAGAGCCTGGTCCAGCGCGAGGTCCCTCCGCCGGCCCGGGGCACCGCCATCACCCGGGCCGAGACGACCTTCCAGCTCGCCTGGGTCGCCGGGGCCGTCCTGCCCGTCGCCCTGCCCCTGCCCACCACCCCGGCGCTGCTGGCGGCCGCCGTGGCCTGCCTGGCCGCGGCGGCCACCTACACCGTCGGCCTGCTCCGCCTGCCCCGGGGTCGCCGCCCTACCCCTCCGCCCGAGGCGCCGCGCTGATGCCCTCGAGCAGCCAGCGCAGGCCGGTGTGGAAGTGGCGATCGGTGGTGGGGCCGGCGAGCTGGCTGGCCAGCCCGCGCATCTCGGGGAACTGCTCCCGGGGCAGGCCGGCGAAGGCCGCCTCGGCCGTCTCGGCCCGGGCGCCGACGTCGGCCTGGAGCCGCGGCGCCTGGAAGGCGGCGAACCCGAGCGAGTAGGTCAGCAGGACACGGAACGCCTCGACCGCCCGGTCGCCCTCCACCCCACCTCGCCGCAGCAGCCTGAAGGTGAGCTCGCCCAGCCTGGCCGCGTTGGGGCCCAGCCCGGGACGGGCCAGGAACACCGGCACCAGCCGTGGATGGGCCAGCAGCAGCCGGCGGGAGCCGTCCATCAGCCTGACCAGGCCGTCCCGCCAGTCCCCCTCGTCCGGGTCGCCGACCTCGACCCCGGCCAGCAGGTCGTCGAGCAGGGCATCGAGCAGCGCCTCCTTGTCCGGGTAGTACGTGTAGACGGCGTTGGGCACCACATCCAGCTCGGTGGCCAGGCGGCGCATTGTGAGGCGATCCAGCCCCTCGTCGTCGGCGATCCGGCGGGCGCCCCGGAGCACGGCCTCGCGGGACAGACCGGCCCGCTGGCCGGCGGTGCGATGGCTCTCGACGTTTGACATGGACCTATTGTACAACGTACAGTAATTGTACAACGTACAACTCAGGAGGAGAAGGGTCCGGCATGACCACCTACGTTCTCGTCCCAGGAGCCTGGCTCGGCGGTTGGGCCTGGGAGCCGGTCGCCGACCAGCTCCGCGGCCAGGGCCACGAGGTCCACGCGGTGACGCTCACCGGGCTGGGGGACCGCTCCCACCAGGCCACGCCCCAGGTCGACCTGGACACCTACATCGCCGACATTGTCCACCTGGTCGAGGGAGAGGACCTGCATGACGTCGTCCTGGTCGGCCACAGCTACGCCGGGCACGTGGTCACGGGGGTCGCCGACCGGATCCCCGACCGCATCGCCCTGCTCGCCTTCCTCGACGCTGGCCCGAGCCCCGACGGCATGGCCTTCATGGACCTCCAGCCGCCCGAGGCCAGGGAGCTGATCGAGGGGCTGGTACAGGAGGCCGGCGAGGGCTGGAAGATCCCAATGCCCTCGTGGGAGGAGCTGGAGGGCGTTCTGGGCGCGAGCCTGGAGGGGCTCGGCCCGGAGGAGCGCGCCCGCATGCGGGCCGGTGCCTCCCCCCAGCCGGTCCGCACCTGGACCCAGCCGCTGTCGCTGAAGGGCTCGGCCCCCGAGGAGCTCCCCAAGCTGCTGATCAGCTGCAGCATCCCGCTCGGCCAGGTGCGCGAGATGATCGACAGCGGCCATCCCTGGTTCGCCGCCCTGGCCGGGCCGAGCTGGTCGTTCCTGGAGCTCTCCACCGGCCACTGGCCGATGTTCTCGGTCCCGGA
>JASLIH010000272.1 GCA_030152105.1 Actinomycetes bacterium | reverse complement strand
CTGGCCGTCGTCGGCGGTGGTGAACACCTCCGAGCGGCGGGTCGGGATGGTGGTGTTGCGCTCGATGAGCTTGGTCATCACCCCGCCCTTGGTCTCGATGCCCAGCGACAGCGGGGTCACGTCGAGCAGCAGGATGTCCTTGACCTCGCCCTTGAGCACGCCGGCCTGGAGGGCGGCGCCGACGGCCACGACCTCGTCGGGGTTGACCCCCTTGTGGGGCTCCTTGCCGCCGGTGAGCTGCTTGACGAACTCGACCACCATGGGCATCCGGGTCGAGCCGCCGACCAGCACCACGTGGTGGATGTCGGTCAGGCTCTTCTGGGTCTTGGCCTTCCAGTCGGTGACCGCCTTGTCAAAGGGGCCGCGAAGGCGCTCGACCAGGTCGGAGGTCATGCGCTCGAACTCGCCCCGGGTGAGGCGCTGCTCCATGTGGAGCGGGCCATCGGGGGTGGCGGTGATGAAGGGCAGGTTGATCGTGGTCTCCAGGGTGGAGGAGAGCTCGATCTTGGCCTTCTCGGCCGCCTCCCGGAGGCGCTGCATGGCCATCTTGTCGTTGGACAGGTCGATGCCGTGGTTGTTCTTGAAGGTGGTCAGCAGCCAGTCGACCACCCGCTGGTCCCAGTCGTCGCCGCCCAGGTGCATGTCGCCGGAGGTCGACTGGACCTCGATGACGCCCTCGCCGATGTCGAGCAGGGACACGTCGAAGGTGCCGCCGCCCAGGTCGAACACGAGGATGGTCTCGTCGTTCTCCTTGTCCAGGGAGTAGGCGAGCGAGGCCGCGGTCGGCTCGTTGATGATGCGCAGGACCTCGAGCCCGGCGACCTCACCGGCCTCCTTGGTGGCCTGGCGCTGGGCGTCGTCGAAGTAGGCCGGGACGGTGATGACCGCCTGGGTGACCTGGTCGCCCAGGTAGGCCTCGGCGTCACGCTTCAGCTTCTGCAGGATGAAGGCGCTCACCTGCTGGGGGGAGAACTCCTTACCGTCGGCCCGGAAGCGCCAGGACGACTCGCCCATGTGCCGCTTGACCGAGCGCATGGTGCGGTCCGGGTTGGTCACCGCCTGGCGCTTGGCCACCTCGCCGACCAGCACCTCACCGGTCTTGGAGAGGGCGACCACCGACGGGGTCGTCCTGGCCCCCTCGGCGTTGGGGATCACCGTCGGCTCGCCACCCTCGAGGGTGGCGACAACAGAGTTGGTGGTCCCCAGGTCGATCCCTACGGCCTTGGCCATCTCATCACCTCAAGCAAGCTGGGACAGGTTTCTGGAGCCAAGATAGGGAGTTGAGTCTCCCCTTGTCAAGTTTGTGGTTGTGGTAGCTTTATCTTGCCGCTGACCTGCGAGGTTACGCCGGTTCGGGGAGTGCTGCCGGGTCAACGGGGACCACTCTTGCCCCCGGTCCGACCCCGGCGTCGCCGAAGGACCCGGCGGCCAGCTCGATCGCGTAGCGGTACGGGCCGCCGGGGGCGTAGCTGGGGCACGGGTCGGCCTTGCACGGGGTCATCTCGGCCACGCTGACCACCCGCCCGTCGGCGGCCACGAAGGCGATCGACAGGGGGACGAGGGTGTTCTTCATCCAGAACGACTCGGCCACGTCAGCCGGGTAGAGGAACACCATCCCGGTCCCGGGCGGCACCTGCTCGCGCTCCATCAGGCCCCTGGCCCGGGTGGCCGGGTCGGCCGCCACCTCCAGCCGCACCGTCACCGGGTTCCCGCCGGCCGGTTCCAGCCGGTAGTCGACGGTCCGGGCCGCGTCGGCGGGGGCGGCGGCGGTGGTCGCCGTGGGGTCGGCCATCACCGGGTTGTCCCGCCCGGTGAGCCCGGCCGAGGAGGCCAGCACCCAGGCGACCAGCCCGATCCCGACCGCGAGCAGTGCCAGCCCGCCGGCCAGCAGGGCCACCCGGGCCCGGGTCGGCGTTGGGGTCGGGTTCTGGCGCATCGAGCCAGCCTATCCGCCTGTGATGTTACCGAGCGGTAGACTTCGGGCGGCAGCGGAAGCGACAGGCCGGGAGGACGCGCGATGAAGCTCGCCATCGGGGCCGTGCTGACCTTCTTCGCGGTCGCCCTGGCCGGCCAGCGGGCCGAGCGGATCACCCGGCTGATCGGCACCGGCCGGCCGGCCCCGGACCGCTTCGAGCACGCCTGGGCCCGCCTCCGGGCCGAGCTGGTCGAGGTCTTCGGGCAGCGCAAGCTGCTCAAGCGGCCGGTCCCCGGCCTGGCCCACTTCTTCACCTTCTGGGGCTTCGTGATCCTGCTGACCACGATCGCCGAGGCCTACGGGGAGCTGTTCCGCGACACCTTCGCCCTCCCGCTGGTCGGCCACAGCCCCGTGCTCGGCTTCCTCCAGGACCTGACCGCTGTGGCGGTCCTGGTCAGCCTGGCCGTCTTCGCCGTCATCCGCGTGCGCGAGTCGCCGGCCCGCAAGGACCGGTCGTCGCGCTTCTACCGCTCCCACACCGGCCAGGCTTGGGTCATCCTCGGCATGATCGCCCTGGTGATCGTCACCCTGCTGTGCTACCGGGGAGCCAGGGCGGCCAGGGGCACGCTCCCCTACGACGGCTGGGCCTTCGCGTCCACGGCGGTCGGGCGGCTGTTCGACGGGCTGTCGCCCTCGACCCTGCGGCTGCTCGACGAAGGCTTCCTGCTGGCCCACCTGGCGGTCGTGCTCGGGTTCCTGGTGCTGGTCATGTACTCCAAGCACCTGCACATCTTCACCGCCCCGTTCAACGTCGCGTTCTCCCGCCGCCCCAAGGCCCTCGGCCCGCTGGCCACCCCGCGGATCGACCCTGAGGAGATGACCGAGGAGGATGTGTTCGGCGCCGGCAAGGTCGAGGACCTGCACTTCAAGCAGCTGCTGGACCTGGCCACCTGCACCGAGTGCGGCCGCTGCCAGGACCAGTGCCCCGCCTGGAACACGGGCAAGCCGCTGTCGCCCAAGCTGGTCATCACCGACCTGCGCGACCACCTGTTCGAGAAGGCGCCGTTCCTGCTCGGCGAGGCCGACCCCGAGCACCCCAACGGCCACGACCCCGCCGTGCTCGACAAGGACCTGGTCCAGGACGTGGTCGGGGCCGACGTGCTCTGGTCCTGCACCACCTGCGGGGCCTGCGTCGAGCAGTGCCCGGTCGACATCGAGCACGTCGACACTATCGTGGAGCTGCGCCGCTACGAGGTCCTGATGGAGTCCCGCTTCCCGGCCGAGGCCGGCACCATGCTGCGCAACGTCGAGAACTCGGGCGACCCCTGGGGCCTCGGCGCCGGCCAGCGCCTGGCCTGGACCGAGGGGCTCGACTTCGAGGTCCCGGTGGTCACCGACCGGATCCCCGACGAGGTCGAGTACCTGTACTGGGTCGGCTGCGCGGCCGCGCTCGAGGACCGGGCCCGCAAGACGGCCAGGGCGATCGCCGGGCTGCTGCACCGGGCCGGGGTGGGGTTCGCCGTGCTCGGCCCGCGCGAGTCCTGCACCGGCGACCCGGCCCGCCGGCTCGGCAACGAGTACCTCTACCAGCTCCAGGCCCAGCAGAACATCGAGACCCTCAACGGCGTCGGGGCCCGCAAGGTGGTCGCCTCCTGCCCCCACTGCTTCAACACCCTGGCCCGGGAGTACCCCGACCTGGGCGGCAACTACGAGGTCATCCACCACACCCAGCTGCTGCGACGGCTGGTCGACGAGGGCCGCCTGGTGCCGGAGGCGCCGGTCGAGACCACGGTCACCTACCACGACCCCTGCTACCTGGGCCGGCACAACGACGTCTACGACGCCCCCCGGGCGGTGCTGGACGCCGTGCCCGGGGTCCGCTCGGTGGAGATGCACCGCTGCCGGGAGCGCGGCTTCTGCTGCGGCGCCGGCGGGGCCCGCATGTGGATGGAGGAGCGGATCGGCAAGCGGGTCAACCTGGAGCGCACCGACGAGGCCCTGGCCACCGGCGCCGACGTGGTCGGGACGGCCTGCCCCTACTGCATGGTCATGCTGGACGACGCCATCAAGCAGCGCCAGGCCGAGGGGACCAGCGAGGGCGTGCGGGTCCTGGACGTCGCCCAGGTGCTCTCCGAGTCGGTCCAGGCCAGGGACCGCCCTAGCGCCGGCCCCGGTCCCTGAGCTCGACCACCGGGTCGCGCCACAGGTAGACGCCCTCGACCACCTGCGGCTCGCGGCCGAGCAGGTCGGTCAGGAACGCCACCATCGCCTGCTGGTTCGGCATCGGGCCCACCACCACGCTCCCGATC
Source organism: Actinomycetes bacterium (assembly GCA_030152105.1). The sequence continues at coordinate 2,523 of JASLIH010000272.1, read as the reverse complement.
CGCCAGCGGACGAAGTCGCTCGCCAGGGCCCGCCGTCTCGGCCCGGTCAGCCGCGGCGGCGGGTTGCCGCCGAAGATCCGGCTGAAGGTGATCGAGGCCGGGCTCGGGATGGCGTCGAAGCGCGGCAGGTCGCTGTCGCGCTGGGGGCCGATGAAGTACCCGCCCGGCATCCGGTACCAGAGCCCCGCCTCGGCCTGCCAGGTCATGGCCAGCGAGGTGCGCCGGTAGGCCCAGGGCAGCACCAGCACGACGCTGTCCCGTGGCAGCGTCCGCACGGCCGGCCCGGTGAAGAACGACGGCGTGGTCACCTCCTCGGCCTCGATCGTGCCCGAGGGCCACAGCGGCACCAGGACCAGCACGGCGACCACCACCGCGGCCGGCCGCCGCCAGCCGCCACCGCTCCACACGGCCTGCAGGAACATTGCCACCAGCAGCCCGGCGAACAGGGCGGTGAGCTGAGCCAGCCGGGCCGGGATGAGGCTGGGGAGCAGCGGCAGGCCCTCGAAGAAGGCCCACGGTAAGCGGATCCCGGTGTCCTCCCCACCCACCAGCAGGGTCGGCCCGAGCGACAGCACGGCCGTCACCGCCATCAGGGCCAGTCCCAGCCTGACCACCGGGCTGGCGCGCCAGCGGACCCCGAGCACGACCAGGACCAGCAGCAGCGGCAGCCCCAGGTAGGCCGAGTTGCCGCCGGCGAAGCCGGCCACCAGCTCACCGGCGCCGTCCCAGGTCAGCGCCTGGGGCCAGCCGGGGAGGATGAAGCTCTGGAGGTCGTTGGAGTAGTTGGTCTTCTGGATGTCGCCGTGGATCCGCTGGGGCCCGTCGAACTGCACCGAGAGCGGCCAGACAATGGTCGCCGACGCCATCACCAGGGCGACCGCGAACGCCTTGGTGGCGTACGCCCACCGCTCCCGCACCCGCCGCAGGTTGGTCAGCACCACCAGCAGGAGCATCGCGCAGGCGAGCAGCGCGGTCATGGCCAGCAGTTCCTCGCCGATCAGGAGCTGGGCGCCGGCCATCAGGCCCAGGCCGGTGCCGACCAGCCACGGCGAGCGCCGCTGGCGGACCAGGATCTCGTGCATGGCCAGCAGTATCAGCGGCGTCAGGAAGGCCAGCGACATGTGCAGGTGGTGCGACTGGACCCGCATGGCCGGGGAGAAGCCGTAGATCAGCCCGCCCACCGCCGCCGCCAGGTGCCCGGGGGCGAAGCGCCGGATGGCCAGGTAGGCGCACCAGGCCGAGAGCCCGTAGGCCAGCACCAGCAGGAGGTTGAAGCTCAGCACCGGCCCCCAGGCGTCGGTGACCGGTGTCAGCAGCAGTCCGGGCAGGGGCAGCGACGTGTTCCACATCAGGTTCACGCCGTCGGGGTAGTTGAGGTGGTGGGTGACGAGCAGGTCGTGCCCGTGCTCGAGGGCGAACGGCACCCAGCGCAGGAACCACATGAAGATGGCCGGGTCGCCGTCGCCGCCCTCGAGGGTCCTGGTCGTCGGCGACGACCACGCCGGCGCGAACATCCACATGGCCAGGCCACAGAACACCAGCAGGACCACCGGCTCGGGCCCGGGCCGCAGCCGCCGGGCCAGCCGCAGCATGCGCTGCCGGCTGGTCTCGCCGCCCTCCTCCACCGGGGTCACGACCTCGGCCGGAGGCGCGACAGCCTCTTCGGTCGTCGTCCCGATAGATGATGCTGCTGGCAACTTCGACAATCGGCAGTCCTCGTATGGGCCTGGCGCGGGGGTCAGGGCGAGCGGAAGTTCTCCCAGTACCGGGACGGGGTCGGTCCCCGCTGTCCCTGGTATTTCGACCCGACCCCCCGCGACCCGTAGGGCCGCTCGGCCGCGGTGGTGAGCTGGAACACCGCGATCTGCCCGATCCGCATCCCTGGATACAGCGTGATCGGCAGGTTGGCCACGTTGGACAGCTCCAGCGTCACGTGCCCGGTGAACCCCGGGTCGAGAAACCCGGCCGTCGAGTGGGTCATCAGCCCCAACCGCCCAAGAGAGGACTTCCCCTCCAGCCTGGCCGCCAGGTCGGGCGGGATCCCGACCTGCTCGAGGGTCGACCCGAGCACGAACTCCCCCGGATGCAGGATGAACGCGTCGTCGGGCTTGACCTCGACCAGCTCGGTGAGGTCCTCCATCGGCTGCTTCACGTCGATGTACGGGTGCCGCGCCGTGTAGAAGACCCGAAAGTGGTTGTCCAGCCGCACGTCGATGCTCGACGGCTGGATGGCGTCGTCGTCCAGCGGGTCGATCACCAGCCTCCCGGCCGCGATCGCCTCCCGCAGACTCCGGTCGGACAGGATCACCTGTGCACTCCCAAGACAAAAGGCTGCTCGGCCGGCATTCTGCCACGACCTCGTTGCCCCAGCTCAGACCGCGCGGCTAGAATCACCCCTCTTGCGGGCGTAGTTCAATGGTAGAACTCGAGCTTCCCAAGCTCGCGGTGAGGGTTCGATTCCCTTCGCCCGCTCCCCCACCGAAGCGCAGGTCACCGCTCTGCTGCCCGCTTCTACCGGGCCGG
>JASLIH010000215.1 GCA_030152105.1 Actinomycetes bacterium | reverse complement strand
GCCGCCGGTGCGGTTCCCAGCCGACCAAGTGGCCCGTCGACGGCAGAGTCGCGCATTGCGCCAGCGCCACTCCCGGGGAACTCACCGCTCGGCGACAACGTCCAAGCACCAGTGCTCGCACCCTGCCACACGAAGGAGGCGACACCCATGCCAACCCTCCGGCCCGGGCGACCAGAACCTGTCCGACAGGGCCAGACCGGCAGCCTGTGGCCGCCGCTCCTGGTGGTCCTCGCCCTGGTCGTGGTGACCGGCTGCGCCCAGCCAGGCACCCAGACGCTCGCCGCCGACCCGGGGACCACCTCTACCCCACCCGCCACAATCACCGTGGGACCAGATGACGGCGGCAGAACCGTGGACCTCAAGGTCGGCGACCGGCTGATCGTCCAGCTGTCCACCGCCAAGCGGCCATCGCGGTTCCCGCCGGCGTGGATGGTTCGCTCGCCGCCATCCAAGGTGCTGAACCGAGTCCAAGGCAACTTGACTCCGACACAGGCGGTGTTCGTCGCCGACGGGCCGGGCACGGTCCGGCTGCTCCTGGTCAAACGGGAGGGTTGCTCTCCGCCCCTGCGCTGCCCGCTGGCCGCCGATCCCTCCGGCCAACGCGAACAGATGCACCCACCTCTGCAACCCGTAGTCGTCACCATCACCATTCGTGTGCGATAGCCAGACTCGAGCCGCGGCGGCCCGCCGGCGTGGGTCGGCGGGCCGCCTGTCATGGCTGCTATCGCCTGGCGAAGTACACGTTGGGGTCGTGACGGCCGTCGGGGTACAGCCAGTTGCGGACCCGGTCACGGTTGTCACCCCAGGCGAAGTACTGGCGGCGGCCGTCGCTGACGTTGGCGAGGTAGTCGCCCATATAGGAGGGGGCGATCAGGGGATCGAACTGCTGGATGTTGAGCACGCCAGGGAAGGAGCGGTTGGTGACCCGGCGGGCGCTGAAGGTGGAACCGTTGGTGGAGTCCAGCACCGCCACGTCGATCAGCCGGTTCGGTCGGGTGGGTGCGATGCTGTAGAACAGCACGTGCAGTCCCTCGCGGTCGCCGCTCAAGGCGGGCTGGGCCTCGTCGGCGGTGCCGCCGGTCAACCAGCGCAGGCTCCAGCTCGCAGCTTGGTTGGTGGAGCTGGCCAGCCGCAGATGACTATGGCCACCGCGACCCTCGTTCCAGGCCACATACAGCGTGCCCCGATGGAAGGCCAGCACCGGGAATTCCGCGGTCCGCATCGCCTTGCCGGGGCCGAGCAGGATCGCCGGGCCGGCGGCGGTTTCGGCCGTGCCCGCCTGGGTGATGTCGGCGATCTTGACCGCCGGCCCGAAGGTTCGGCCGCCGTCGGTCGATCTGAAGATCACCTCGCTGGTGACTAGTTCCGCGCCCTGGCACTGGGGGTCGTCGACCTGGAACCGCTCGGCGGCCACGTACAGGGTGCCGTTGGCCGGGTCGACGATCGGCTGGGCCCCGAGATACTGGGTGAACGAGCAGCCCTCCAACAGCGAATGCTGGGCCGCATAGGCCACCGTCCAGGTCCGGCCGCCGTCAGTGGAGCGGGCCACCGGCAGCCCGGAGAGGATGTCGGTGGCGCTGAAGAACAGGTCGTCCCAGGCGACATAGAGAACGTCGCGGCCGGGCCGGTCCGGGTCCCGCCCGGCGGTCATGGCCTCCTTGTCACCGACATAGAAGTCGACCGGAGGGTCGCCCGGTGACACCTGCACCGGCGCCGTCCAGCTGCGGCCACCGTTGGTGGAGCGGGCCACCGAGACGCCCAGGTTGAAGTTCGGGGTGGCGGCCAGGGTGGCGTAGTACATGCGACCGGCGCGGTCGCTGGTCATCCACGGGTCGCCGAGGTTCACATAGCCGGGCCGGTTCGGGAGGGCGCCGCCGTCGTGGAAGCTCCGGCCGCCGTCGCGGGACCAGGAGTAGCCGCTGAGGCTGGTCCCCTGGGTGGTCGCCAGCAGCGAATGCTGAGAGTCGTTGTAGCCGACCGCGACGTTCCCGCCTGCGATCGCGATGGTTGTCTCGCTCTGAGTGGTCTGGTCCTGCTGGTGCCGGTCCCGCGCCGGGTCGTTGACCCGCACGTTGGGCAGCCCGGGGCCTTGGAGGGTGGCGGCCGCGCCGGTAGAGGTGCCGACGCCGGCCTTGGCGCTCGGCGTCTCAGCCCCCTCGGGCTCGGCGGCCCGCTCGCCACCTGCCGCCACCCTGGTCACGAACCCCCGAGCGGCCGGTGTGAGCTGCAGCCCTTTGGTCTCCAGGAGCTTTCGTGCCAGTTCCTGCTTGGACGGTTGATCTGCCTTGGTCGCTGCCGAACCTCCGCCGCTGAACTGGCCGACCAGCGCCATCGCCAGAACGGTGACGACGAGCGCGGCCAGGATTGTTCGCTGGCGCATAAGGGGCCTCCTCCCCGTGCGGGACGAACTCCACCAACAGGCACGTACGCCGCAGAAAGGCTAGCCCGACGTTTCTCGCTAATCCATACCTAGCTTTGGGACAATGCGCGGCTTACAGGCAAACCGAGCATTCTCGCGCAGTATGTATGTTCTGTGAAGTCTGTTCTTGTACGTACCGAAGTGCCCTAATGGTGGGTGTGTCGGGTGTCATCCGGCAATGACGCCGCCTGGCCAGGATGGCCAGAGGAAGGGGGCCCACCGTGAGGCTACGGACGCGGGCACGATGGCTGGTCCCGCTGCTACTCGTCACCGGCTTAGTCGTCTCGGCACTGGCCGGCACGGCCCAGGGCGCGGCCGGGCCCACCGCCGCCGCGGCCGGGAGCTCGGCCCCGAAGGTGGCCACGGCGGCTGGTTTCGACATCTCGCCGTCGATGCGTGAGGTCGCCAAGCGGCCGGCGACCGCCAAGCGCAGCGCCACCGCCCTGAACCGACCCGATCGCGGCCCGGCCGCCGCCGGCCGCGGGTTCACCGGGGACGCCGCCGTCCAGGCGGCCAAGACCAGAGCCGGCGTAGCGCCGAGGATCGCTGCGCCCACGGTCAACTTCGAGGGCATTCCGGCCACGGCCAACATCGCCATCCTGGGCGGCATCCCGATCCCGCCCGACCCGGTGGGCGACGTCGGCCCCAGCCAGTACGTGGAGATGGTCAACACCGCCTGGGCGGTCTACTCCAAGACCGGCAGCCTGCTGCTGGGCCCACTCAGCCTGGCCTCCATCTGGGCCGGCTTCGAGGTCCCGGACTGTGAGGACAACTCCGGCGACCCGATCGTGGTCCACGACCAGCTGGCCAACCGCTGGATCCTGACCCAGTTCACCACCCTAGGGCCGACCTACTACAACTGCATCGCCGTCTCCACCACCGGGGACGCGACAGGCAGCTACTACCGCTACGCGTTCTCGACCGGCCCCAATTTCCCCGACTACCCCAAGTACGGGGTCTGGCCCAACACCTATGTCGCCACCACCCGCGAGTTCGACCCGGCCGACAACTTCGCCGGCATCGGCGTCTACGGGCTGGAGCGGGCCAAGATGCTGCGCGGCAACCCCACCGCCCGGGCCGTGTCGGTTCTCTACCCGCCCGGGACAACCCCCTGGATCACCGGTGACGGCTGGCTCCCCTCGGACCTGGACGGCAACCGCCGCCCGCCCGCCGGCAGCCCCAACTACCTGGTCGGTACCCAGGACGACGAGGGCCCGTACGGGGCGCCGTCCGACGCCATCAACCTGTTCAAGTTCTACGTCACCTGGGGACCGAGCCCGAGCGCCACCCTGGTCGGGCCAACCCAACTCCCGGTGGCCGAGTTCGACTCCGACTACCCATGTGTTCCGCCAGGCTCGCGCAACTGCATCCCGCAGCCCGGGACCAGCCAGCGCATCGACATTCTCTCCTACCGGCAGCGGCCGACCTGGCGGCTGGCCTACCGCAACTTCGGCACCTATGAGTCGCTGGTCACCAGCCAGTCGGTCGAGGCCCGCCCCGGTATCGCCGGCATGCGCTGGTACGAGCTGCGCCGCCCCGGCGACCAGCCGCTGGTCTATCAGCAGGGCACCTACGCGCCCGCTGACAGCGTCAACCGCTGGATGGGCAGCATCGCCCAAGACAAGAAGGGCAACATGGGCCTGGGGTACAGCGTGTCCAACGGCACCAACGTATTCCCAGGCATCCGCTACACCGGCCGACTGCGCAACGACGTCGCCAACCAGATGCCCCAGGGCGAAGGCGTGATCGTCAACGGCAGCGGCTCCCAGACCGACCCGGCCGCCCGCTGGGGCGACTACACCTCCATGAACGTCGACCCGGTCGACAACTGCCGGCTTTGGTACGTCAACGAGTACTACCAGACCACCTCGGCCCGCGGCTGGCAGACCCGAATCGGCGCCTTCCGCCTCCCCGGCTGCACCTAACCACCATGACTCGAGAGGGCCGGCCCGCCTGGGTCGGCCCTCTCCATTGGACGGCTGGCTGGTCAAAGGCTGTGGGTGCCCTGGCATCGGCGCGCTGGTGGTTGACAGCTTAGGCATCCTAGCCGGGTGCAGCCGACCCTCAGCAGACGGAGCAGATGACCTGGGGACAAGCCCTGCTGGGGGTTGCTGCCGGGTTCCGGATTGCGAGTGTCACCGCCCCGATGGGAACTGCTGGGTCGCCGCGATTCTCT
>JASLIH010000389.1 GCA_030152105.1 Actinomycetes bacterium | reverse complement strand
AGGAATATCGTTAAGCCGCGTCAGCCAGGCCATATGCCACGGAGACAGGTTTCGTCCGAGGCAGCGTCGCGGAGCGCTATGCTTCAATCGCTCGGACTGACGACAGAGGCATCTGCGCTGCTCAGCAGGTCTGCGAGCTGCCTCGCGTTGGTCACCGCCTGGTCCCGGTAGCAGTTGTCTACACGCGACCGAGCGCTGTGCTGAGCAGGGGAAACGCAGATCCGCGGTGAGCGTTCGGCGATAGTTATCGGGACATCACTCGAACCGCAGGACTCAGCGGGTTCGACAATAAGCGTAGCCAGATCGCTGCGTACTCGAGCTGCATTCCAGATAACCACCGGGCACTGACGCGAACTGGCTGCAACCTCTGCCTCCCGCATTGCGTCATGGTGACATCATGGCCGCAGACGATGGGGAGTTTCTGGACTTCTTCGCCGACCAGTACTGGCCGCTGCGACGGGTCGGCTTCCTGCTGACCGGCGACTGGCATCAAGCCGACGAGTTGGCCCAGGACGCCATGGCGCGCACCTACGCCGCCTGGGGGCGGCTACGGCGAACCGACCGGGCGGGAGCGTACGCCCGCAGGGTCCTGCTCAACCGCTACCGCTCGCTGATGCGCCGGGCGCGGGTCGAGACCTGGCACCTGCTTGCCAGCCGGCGAGAGGAGCAAGAGCGCTACGAGCCGGACTTCAGTGGCGATGGCCAGTTGTTGTGGGCGGAGCTGCAGCGGCTTCCCGCCCGCCAGCGTAGCGCGGTCGTGCTGCGCTTCTACCTGGACCTGCCCGAGGCGGAGGTCGCGCGCCTGCTCGGCGTGCCGCAGGGGACGGTCAAGTCCTGGACCCATCGGGGGTTGGCCCGGCTGCGGACCCGCCTCAGCGCCCAGTACAGCGACGATGCGCTGCCACGTGGCAGGAAGGCACCCCAATGACGACCGAGAAGTTGGTGCGACGCATGCTCACCGAGGCGGTCGCCACCGAGCCCGAACCCGCCCACGCGCCCTTCGAGCAGGTGGTTCGGCGCCGTCGTCAGCGCTCCTTGCGCGCCGCCGTGGTGGCGACAGCCCTGCTGCTCACGGCGGTGGTCGCGGTCGCCGGAGTTCGTGGCCTTGGCACCAAGCCAACCCTGCCGGCCGCGCCGTCGGTGCCGGCGGGCTGGAAGCTGTTTCAGAGCCCGGCCTACAACCTCCAGTTCCGCTACCCGCCGGACTGGGTGGTCAGCGGGCGAGGTGGCTTCGCGATCGCCCCGCGCAAGCTCAGCCCGACCGGCTCCCGGCCGTCCACGGTCGCCGCCCCCGGGCCTATGTTCATCTCGCTCGGGCTGAGCAACGACTACTACCAGTTCGTCATCCAGAACGGTACCCAGGTGACGCCGGGCAGGTTGGCCGGGGGGCGGGCGTTCATCCGCTGGACCGGCACGGTCTCGGGCGTCCACGTCATTGCCTATGAGATTGACTGGGGCCGCTTCTGTCTTGGCCGCCAGGACTGCGGCTCGCATTCGGTCAGCACCCAGATCCAGGCGACCGACCCCGCGCTGCTGGACCGGTACGGCCCGATCGCCCAGCGGATCATCGGGACCTTAGCGCCGATGCACCCAACCCAGGCCTCGACTGGCGACGCGGCCCGGCCGGCCTGCCGCGCGGACCAGTGGCGGCCGGTGTTCGCCTCCCGTTCCCGGGTCGCCTTCGATCGTCCCCGCTGGGTCATCGGGGCCAACATCCAGTATTTGCACGGACCAGCTTGTCACCTGCGGACCAACCTGCGCCTGACCGTGGAGCGATCCGACGGCACCGCGGTCGCGGTTGCCGGCACCCCGTCGCCGCTGACCGTCGAGGCCGACCTCCCCGAGGATGGCGGCACAGCAGGCGACATCATGCGAACTGCGACCATGCGCTACTGGGGTTGGGACAACTGGTGCGCGCAGCCGCTGCCGCAGGCCCGGCTGCGGATCACCGCCAATGGCGGCGTGTCCACGACCCGCCCGCTCCCACCCCATTCGATCCAGGACCCCCGGTACCCCTGCAGGCCCAACGCCCCGTGGAGGATCCTTCCCCTGCCCTGACCTCTGCTCCAGCAACCCCTCAACCCTCCGGCGCGGCCAAGGGCACCTCCGCCTCGCTCAGCAGGTCCGCCAGCTGCCTGGCGTTGGTCACCGCGTCATCGCTGTGGCAGTTGTTCATGAGGACGTGGACCTCGCGGGCGGACTCGGCCAGGTGGTCAATCTTGGGGACCCACTCGGCGAGCTCCTCCTCGCGGTAGAGGTAGCGGAAGCGCTCCGTGACGGTCTTCTTCTGCCAGGCTTCGGGGTCGCGGCCGTGGAAGCGGACGACCGAGAGGGCGGGGGAGGTGGCCTCGGCGATGGAGGGGACCGAGGAGCGGAAGCCCTGGGGCATGTCGACGCAGACCAGGGGGAGACCGAGGTCGCGCAGGAGACCTAGGGTGCGTTCGCGGTCCCGGTCGGTGGCCAGCCAGGCGGCGTTGCGGAACTCGACGCAGGCCTGGTAGCCACCGAGGCGGTCGCGGATGGCCTGGAGCTCCTCGCGGCTGGAGCGGCGGGGGGTGAACCACTCGGGATATTGCAGAAGGACGGCGCCGAGCTTGCCGGCCGAGTCGAGGGGGAGGAGGGCGTCGCGGAAGCGCCGCCAGACCTCGGCCTGGCCGTCGGCGGACAGGTGGGAGGCGTACAGGCGCTCCTTGTCGCGATGCTCGGGGGCGACCTCGCCCAGCAGGTCCTCGGGAACCGCCTTGCGGCGGGTCGGGTGGCCGGTGAGGAGGCTGAACGCCTTGATGTTGAAGACGAAGTCGGGCGGGGTGCGGTCGACCCAGAGGCCCGCCTGCTCCTCGCGGGGGAGGTAGTAGTAGGTGGCGTCGACCTCGACGATGGGGAACTGGGTGGCGTAGAAGCGCAGCCGGGACTCGGCGTCGTTGGCGCCCTTGGGGTACCAGCCGGACTTGAGGAGGGTCGGGTCGGTCCAGGAGGCGGTCCCGACCCGCACCTTGCTGGCGGGCTGGGCGGCGTCCGGCTGCTTGGCCATGCGCGGCAGAATAGCGGGTGCTACCGTCGGCCGGAGTGAATGTGCGCGTCTGCCCCCGCTGCCAGACGCCGGTGTCGGCCGGCGGCAAGGTTTGTGAGCGCTGCGAGCAGCCGCTGGAGGGCCCAGCCCACGCGCTGCGCTACAACCCGGCCGGGCTGCCCACCCCCAGCCCCATCCAGGGGCACGCCACCGTGCTCGTCGGGATCGTGGCCGCGCTGGTCGTGCTCGCCGTGGGGGCCTGGTTCGTGTTCCGCGGTGTCGGGCCGTTCCGGACCGAGGTGGTCAGCCAGACCCTGAGCGCCGACGGCAGCGCCGTCGAGGTCGAGCTGCGGCTGGTCAACGAGGGCGACCGCCAGGGGCGCGCCCGGTGCCGGATCACCGGCATGGGCCCGGACGGGCGGGTGCGGACCTCGGAGGTGCGGCTGAGCCCGACCGTCCCCGGGCATGGCAGCGTCCAGTTCCCGCTGCGGGGCGACGGCCTCGGCGACGCGCACGACCTCCGCTTCAGCTGTGCTTGACTTGGGCTGACCGTCTGTCGCGCAGCCAGGAGGGCATCGCCATGACCGAGCGGCCAGCCCCAGAGCGGGCAGCCACCGAGCGAGCCCTTGAGGCGGCATTCGCCGGGGCGACCCGGTATGTGCGGAGCCTGCCGGAGCGGCCGGTGGCGGCACGGGCGGGCGCGGGCGAGCTGCTGGCCCGGCTGGGCGGGCCGCTGCCCGACGGCCCCAGCGACCCCGCCGAGGTCATCGCCCAGCTGGCCGAGCTGGCCGACGACGGGCTGGTCGCCTCGGCCGGGCCGCGCTACTTCGGGTTCGTGGTCGGCGGCGGCCTGCCCGCCGCCCTGGCCGCCGACTGGCTGGCCGCGACCTGGGACCAGAACGCCGGCCTGTTCGTGCTCGGCCCGGCCGCGGCCACGGTCGAGGAGGTCGCCGCCGGCTGGCTCACCGACCTGCTCGGGCTGCCGGCGACCGTCAGCACCGGGTTCGTCACCGGCGGGCAGATGGCCAGCTTCACCGGCCTGGCCGCGGCCCGCCACCACGTGCTGGCCGCCGCCGGCTGGGACGTGGAGAGCGACGGCCTGCTCGGCGCCCCGCCGGTCGAGGTCGTGGTCGGGGCCGAGCGCCACGTCACCATCGACGCCGCCCTGCGCTTCCTCGGCCTCGGCAGCGGCCGGCTGCGGGTCGTTCCCGCCGACGGCCAGGGCCGCATGGACGCCACCGCCCTGCCCGAGGTGCTGGCCGCCTGCCAGGGGCCGACGATCGTGTGCGCCCAGGCCGGCAACGTCAACACCGGCGCCGTCGACCCGCTGCCCACGATCTGCGCCGCCGCCCACGACCACGGCGCCTGGGTGCACGTGGACGGGGCGTTCGGGCTCTGGGCGGCGGCCAGCCCGGCCCGGCGCCACCTGGTCGCCGGGGTCGAGCAGGCCGACTCGGTGGCTACCGACGCCCACAAGTGGCTCAACGTCCCCTACGACAGCGGGCTGGTGTTCGTGGCCCACCCAGCGGCCCACCGGGCCGCCTTCTCCACCGTGGCCGGCTACCTGACGCCCGGGGAGGCTGGCGAGCGCGACCCCGACGCCTACACCCCCGAGTTCTCGCGGCGGGCCAGGGGGTTCCCGGTCTGGGCGGCGCTACGGTCCCTCGGCCGCTCCGGGGTTGCCGCCATGGTGGAGCGCGGCTGCGCCCAGGCCTCCCGCTTCGCCACCGCCCTTGGGGCGGCCGGCGGGGTCGAGGTGCTCAACGAGGTCGTCCTCAACCAGGTGCTGGTCCGCTTCCCCGACCCGGACGGCGACCACGACCGCCGCACCCGCGAGGTGGTTCGCCGGGTCCAGGCCGGTGGCACCCTGTGGCTGAGCGGCACCACCTGGCACGACATGGCGGCCATGCGCATCTCGGTGTCGAACTGGTCCACCACCGACGGCGACGTCGACCGCTCGGTGGCGGCGATCCTGGAAGCGAACAAGGAGGTCGATGGCTGATGGCGGCGAACGAGCTGCTGGGGGTCTACCTCAACGACCATCTGGCCGGCTCGGCGGCCGGGCTGGAGCTGGCCGAGAAACTGCGCGACAACAACCAGGGCACCGAGCTCGGCAAGGTCATGGCCGCCCTGCACCACGACATCGAGCAGGACCGGTCGGCCCTGGAGGAGGTGATGGGCCAGCTGGAGGTGGACAAGCACCCGGTCAAGGAGGCGGCCGGCTGGCTGCTGGAGCGCCTCAGCCGGCTGCGGCTCAACCCGGCCCTCACCGGCAGCGCCGACCTGACCCGGCTGCTGGAGACCGAGGCCCTGTCCCTCGGCATCGAGGGCAAGCTGCGCATGTGGCTGGCCCTCAAGGAGGTCGCGGCCAGCGACCACCGCCTGGCCGCGACCGACTACGACCGGCTGATCGAGCGGGCCCGCACCCAGCGCCGCAGCCTGGAGCCCCACCGGCTGGCGGCGGCGCTGCGGTCGTTCTCAGCCTGAACGGGGTCCCGGGGCCGCCGCCGGGTCAGGCGGACAGGGCGGCCGCGAACTGGTCGCCGGTCTCGGCGGGCACGCCGACGACAAGGTCGTCGATGCCGTCGCCGTTGAAGTCGGCCAGCGCCTCCGGCCCGGCCTGCAGGGCCGCCGCGGCCCGGTCGAAGCGGAACGAGTCGCGGATGTCGTCCAGCTGCAGCGGCTGGCCCTTGGCCCAGGCCAGGCCGGGCAGGCCCTGGCCGAGCTCGTAGTTGACCTGCTCGCTGGCCGCGTGCAGCTTCTCGAACCCG
>JASLIH010000364.1 GCA_030152105.1 Actinomycetes bacterium | reverse complement strand
CCAGATCCGGGTCCCGACCAGGTCGGAGGGGACCAGGTCGGGGGTGAACTGGATCCGCTGGAAGCTGCCGCCGAGGACTTGGGCGAGGGTGGCGATGGTCCGGGTCTTGGCCAGCCCGGGGACGCCTTCCAGGAGCAGATGCCCGCCGGACAGCAACGCCACCAGGACCCGCTCCAGCATCCCTTCCTGACCGACAATGACCCGCTTGATCTCAAACAACGCCGCCTCGAGCTGCTGGCGCGCGGCGGGGGCTTCGCCGACCGAGGCCAGGCGGGTTGGTTGCTCGGTCACCTGGCAGGCTCCTCGGGCGAAGGGGTCGGCCACTCCCAAGCGCGGCCGGTTTTTCCACCTTAGCGGTCCCTGCGAGATAAGGCACTACCAAGGACACTCAGAGGCCCCCCAAGGCCCCGAGGCCGGAGCGGACTCCGGCCTCGTCCCACCATGCAGGCCTCGGGCGTCGCCGCCGCAGCGGGCGGGCGGCTCGCCTCTCGGCCGCCCACGCCCGTCCGCCGCGAAGGCCTTGGTTGTACCTGGCGTCCCTGAGAGAACCATGAGTTTCTATTAGGACACTCTTAAGAATGATGTCCCGAACCGGTGGCCCGGCTGACACCGAGCAGCTCGCCCTCGCGGCGCCGGGAGCGCTTGGGCGGGCGCTGGACGACCGGCAGGGTGAGCGCGAAGGTCGTGCCGTGGCCGACGACCGACTCGACGGCGATGGTGCCCTCGTGCGCCTGGACGACCCAGCGGGTGATGGCCAGGCCGAGGCCCGACCCGGCCATGCCACGCACGCTCGGGGCGCGCCAGAAGCGGTCGAACACGTGGTCGAGGTGGCCCTCGGCGATGCCGATGCCGGTGTCGCGCACGGTCAGCTCGGCCACCCCGTCCTCGGCCCGCAGACGCAGGCGCAGGTCGATCGTGCCCGCCCTGGTGTACTTGAGGGCGTTGTCGACCAGGTTCCAGACCGCCCGGCGCAGGTCGTCGCGGTCGCCGGAGACCCAGACCTCGGGCAGCGGGCCAAGGGTGACCTCGACCTCGGAGGCGGCGATCCGCAGGGCGTCGCGGTGCACGTCGGCCACCATGTGGTCGAGGCGGAAGGTCCGCCTGGCCGGGGTGGCCGCCGCCGCCTCCAGCCGGGCCAAGGCCAGCAGGTCGCCGACCAGCGACTCCATCCGGCGCAGCTCGATGAGGCCGTCGCGCAGCGCCTCGACCCGGTCCTCGGTGCGGGCGCCGGGCACCCGGGCCAGGAACTCGACGTTGGTGCGGATGGCGGTCAGCGGGGTCCGCAGCTCGTGCGAGGCGTCGGCCACGAAGCGGCGCTGGGAGTCCAGGGTCGTCTTGAGCCCGAGGTTGGCCTGCTCCAGTTCGGCCAGCATCTGGTTGAACGACAGTGAGAGGCGCCCGAGCTCGTCGTGCGGGTCGCCGTCGACCGGCATGCGGTGGGAGAAGTCGCGTTCGTCGCCGATCCGCTGGGCGGTGGCCCGCATGCGGGCCAGGGGCCGGAGCAGGTGCGCGGCCAGGCCGAGGCCCAGGAGGGCGGTGACCAGCAGCACGGCCAGGCCGCCGGCGATCAGGATGGTCCGCAGCAGCCGCAGGGACCGCTCGACCCCGGCCAGGGAGCGGGCCACCGTCACCTGGCCCTCGAGCTTGACGGTCTGCTTGGGCTTCTCGGGCAGGTTGGGGCCGACCTGGCGCACCACCTTGCTCGCCTCGAACCGCTCGGCGTACACGGCCAGGGGGAGGCCGAGCTGGTTGGCCGACGGCCGCACGTTGACCACCTTGCCCGGTGGGACGCTCGGCAGGTCGACCCCGGCCATGATGTCCACCGGGTGCTTGGCGTCGATGGCCATCGCCAGGTCCTTGCCCTTGCGGGTCTCGACCACGATGTAGGTGTCGCGCTCCTGCCCGTTGGACCACTGGGCCAGGGTGCCGCCGACCCGCTCGGCGGCGGCGTCGTAGTCGTCGGCCAGGACCTTGGCCAGCTGGATGCTCTGGCGCTGCACCGAGCCGTAGAACTCCTCGTGAAGGTTGCGGTCGACATAGGCGTAGACCCAGAGCCCGAACCCGGAGAGGGCGGTGGTGAGCAGGACCAGATAGGTCAACGTGAGACGAGTCCGGAAGGTCATCGGCTGCCCTCCGGGTCCTCGCGCAGGACGTAGCCGACCCCGCGGACGGTGTGGATCACTCGCGGCTCGCCCTCCGCCTCGAGCTTGCGGCGCAGGTAGCCGACGTAGACCTCCAGGACGTTGGAGTCGCGGCCGAAGTCGTAGTCCCACACCCGCTCCAGGATGGTCGAGCGGGTCAGGACCTGACGCGGGTGCTCCAGGAACAGCGCCAGCAGGTCGAACTCCTGGCGGGTCAGCGAGATCGTCCGCTCGCCCCGCCAGACCTCGTGGGTCGAGCGGTCCATGCGCAGGTCGCCGAAGCGCAGCTCGGCCGACCCGGAGCCGTTGCGGCCGCGCCGCAGCAGCGCCTTCACCCTGACCAGCAGCTCCTCGAAGGCGAACGGCTTGACCAGGTAGTCGTCGGCCCCGGCCTCGAACCCGGCCACCCGCTCGGGCACCTCACTGCGGGCGGTCAGCATCAGCACGGCCACCTCGCCGGCCTGACGGAGCCGCCGGCACACCTCGAGGCCGTCGATCCCCGGCAGCAGCACATCGAGGATGACCAGGTCGGGCGGGTGGTCGAGCGCCCGCCCAAGGGCCTCCTCACCAGAGGCGGCCACCTCGACCTCGAACCCCTCGTAGGCCAGCGGCCGGCGAAGGGCCGCGGCCAACAGGGGATCGTCGTCGACGACCAGGATGTGTGCGCCCATGGACCTACCGTCGTGAACCGGCCGCCGGGGTGGGCGGCATCGCGTGCTGCCTTATGGCCATTCTGCCTGCTCGGCAGGGCGATTGCCTAGCTCGGGCGGCCGACCGGGTACTCGCGGCGGGCGTCGGTAGCCGGCTTGTCCGGGCGGAGACCCTTGAACGACGCGGCCCGCAGCTTGTCGTCCTGGGTCCACTTCAGGTACTCGACCTCGCAGACCAGCTCCGGCCGGACGAAGCGGGCCCCGCGGGGCCGGGGGGTGCCTTCGAACCCCTCGAACTGGGGCTTGTCGACCTGGAGCTGCTGGAGCCGGTCCAGCAGGTCGGCCAGGAAGGCGTGGGTGAAGCCGGTGCCGACGTTGCCGGCGTAGCGCAGCCGCCCGTCGTCGTACACGGCCAGCAGCAGCGAGCCCAGGGTGGCCGCCCGGCCGCCCTTGCCCGGGGTCCAGCCGACGATCACGCAGTCCTGGAGACACAGCGCCTTGATCTTGCGCCAGTCGTGCGAGCGGGCGCCCGGCCGGTACGGGCTGGCCGCCCGCTTGGCCACCATCCCCTCCAGCTGCAGCGCCTTGACCTGCGCGAAGAAGTCCTTGCCGGCCCCCTCGACGACCTGGGAGAGGCGGATGTCCCTGGTCTCGACCAGCACCTCGACCAGCCGGGCCCGCCGCTCGACCAGGGGCAGCTCGAGCAGGGACCGGCCGTCCAGCCAGAGCAGGTCGAAGGCCAGGAACTGGACCGGCACCCGGCCCTTGTGGCGGGCCAGCTCCTCGGGGGTGCGGTGGAAGCGGTCCTGCATCCGCTCGAACGACGGCCGGCCGTCCCGGTCGAGGGCCACGATCTCGCCGTCGACCACCGCGTTGCGGGCCGCCAGCTGGCGGTGCATGTCGATCAGCTCGGGGAACTGGGTGGTCATGTCGCGGGTCGTCCGCGAGGTCAGGCGGGTCGAGGTGCCGAGGTTGGCCAGGCAGCGGTGGCCGTCCCACTTGACCTCGAACAGCCACTCGTCGTCGTCGAAGGGCTCGCTGGTGAGCACGGCCATCATCGGCTCGTAGGTCGGGGGCGGGGCCGGCTGGGGGAGCGAGACCTTGCTCTTGAGGATGACCAGCCAGTCGCGGTCCCTGGTCCGGAACAGGTGGTACTCGGCCCCCTTGTAGCGGGTCCCGTGGAGGCGGACGGTGAGCTTGCCGTCGGCCACCTCGAGCGGCTCGTAGGTGCCGAGGTCGAACAGCCGGACCTCCCCGCCGCCGTACTCGCCGGCCGGGATGCCGCCGGAGAAGGTCAGGTAGTCGAGCGGGTGGTCCTCGGTGTTGACGGCCAGGTGACGCACGCCCGGGTCCTCGGGCAGCCGCTTGGGCACGGCGAAGGAGACCAGCACCCCGTCCTGTTCGAAGCGGACGTCGTGGTGCAGCCGCCGAGCGTGGTGCTGCTGAATAGTGAACCGCCGCCCCTCCAGCAACGGCGCCACCTCCGTCAGCCCCGCCGGGTGCGGGACCTCGGGCAGGGCTGTGGACAGCCGGTCGCCCCCGTTCCCGCCGTCGGCTACCCTCCCGGTAGGGGCCCCATCCACCGGCGGGTGGGGCTGCGGCGTGCCTGCTGTGCCTCCTGGTGGGTGGGGGGCCGGGGCCCCGGACCCTTCCCGGGCGCCGGAAGGTTCCGGGGTGCGCTGGAAGTCGCGCTTGGCCACGTACTCGTCCAGGCTGGCCCGGCTGGCGGGGCGGGTCGTGCGCTTGGAGGGGAACCGGGGGCGGCTGCGTTCCCGGGGCTCCTCGGGGGCGCCGGGGGTGAGGCCCAGGGCCTCCATGGCCGGGATCAGCGACTGCCTGTCGTGCAGGACCGGCGCGAACCGGTCCCCGGCGGCGAACCGCTCCCAGACGTTGTCGATCCGGAAGTCGCCCGGCTCGATGTCGTCGTCCAGCTCCTCCCAGCCCAGCGGGGTCGACACCGGCGCCCCGGGAAGGGGCCGCAGCGAGTAGACGCTGGCGATGTTGGCCCCCGACCGGTTCATGTTGTGGTCGATGAAGATCTTGCCCGCCCGGTCGGCCACCGGCCAGGCCATGGTCGCCTTCTCCGGGTAGGCGCGGACGACCAGCCGCCCCACCCGCTCGACGAACTCCCGGGCGTCGGTGTGGGTGTGGGTGCCGTCCAGAGGCACGAACACCTGCATCCCGGTCGCCCCCGAGGTCTTGGCGTAGCCGCGCAGGCCGAGGCCGTCCAGCACCACCTTGACCAGCTTGGCCACGGTGCGGACGTCCTCGTAGGTGTACGGCTCGAACGGGTCGAGGTCGAAGAAGGCGTAGTCGGGCCGGTCAAGGGAGCCGGCCCGCGAGTGGAGGGGGTGCATCTCGATACAGCCGAGGTTGACCACGTACAGCAGGCTGGCCCGGTCCTGGGCGAGCACGAACTCGACGACCCGGGAGTCCTCCTCGGTGGGCACGGCCGCCGTGGGCAGCCAGTCGGGGGCGTGGGCCGGGACCTGCTTCTCGTAGAAGGGCTCGCCGGCGAGCCCGTCGGGCATCCGCTTCATCGTCAGCGGGCGGTCGCGCAGGTGGGGCAGGAGCAGGTCGGCGACGTTCCAGTAGTAGGCGAGCAGGTCGCCCTTGGTGATGCCCTCGCCGGGCCAGTAGACCTTGTCCAGGTTGGACAGTCGCAGCTCACGGCCGTCGGCCTCCAGCCGCCAGGCGTCGCCGGACCGCCGTGCCGCCAGCGGCGAGGGAAACGGCAGGTGACGGCGTTTGCCGGGAGCCAAGTGGGGCCAGTCCTCCTTTAGTTGCGTTGCTCGCCAGCGTACAGTTGTCCCTGGTCCGTGACCGTCGCCTTCCGACGTGCCCGCCGCTCGCGGAGTGTTCCGACGTCATAAGGAGGCCTGGCTTCGTGAAGACGATCTGGAAGGGGGCGATCTCCTTCGGGCTGGTCACCATCCCCGTCCGGGTGTATGGGGCCACGGAGGCGAAGAGCCTCCGGTTCAACCAGCTGCACGAGCCCGACGGCGGCCGGATCCGCTACAAGCGGGTGTGCTCGGTCGACGGGGAAGAGATCGACTACTCCGAGATCGTCAAGGGCTACGAGTACGAGAAGGACCACTACGTGACCCTGACCGACGAGGAGCTCGACTCGCTGCCGGTGGCCTCGGCCAAGGCGATCGAGATCGAGCGGTTCGTCGAGGCCGAGGAGATCGACCCGATCTACTTCCAGAAGGCCTACTACCTGGTGCCCGAGGGCACCGGGGTCAAGGCCTACCACCTGCTGCGGGAGGCGATGGCCGACGACGGCAAGGTCGCCCTGGCCAAGGTCGCCTTCCGCGACAAGGAGCACCTGGCCACCCTGCGGCTGCGCGACAACGTGTTCGTGCTGGAGACGATGTTCTGGCCGGACGAGATCCGCACGCCCAAGTTCGACGTCCTGGACGAGTCGGTCGAGGTGCGGCCCCAGGAGATCCGCATGGCCCGCAGCCTGATCGACAGCCTCACCGACGCCTTCACGCCCGAGGAGTTCACCGACGAGTACCGGGTGGCGCTCGAGGAGCTGGTCCAGAAGAAGATCCAGGGCGAGGAGATCACCTACACGGAAGAGGCCGAACCGTCCAAGGTGGTCGACCTGATGGAGGCGCTGAAGGCGAGCGTCGAGGCGGCCAAGGCCGGCAAGCCGGCCCCGGAGCGCAAGACGACGACCGCCAGGCGGCGCAAGAAGGCCGCCGGCGAGTAGGCCGGCAGGCGGGCAGCACGAGGAGCGGGCGCCCCGGTCCGGGGCGTCGTTGGGGGGTGACGTGGGGCTCGACCTCTGCCCGTCGACGGCGTTCCGCGACGCGGCCGCGTCCATCCTGGACGGCCTGCCGGCCCGGACCGGCCTGGGCACCTGGATGCTGCTGGGCCTGCGCGCCGACGGCGGGTCGTCGGTGCTGGCCGTCCGCGACCGCACCTACGGCATCGAGGCCGACCAGGAGCTGGCCGACGGCGAGCTGCCGGTGCGGGCCCTGGTCGACGGCCGCGGGCCCCGGGTCGCCCGGGTCGCGGCCGAGGTGCCGGCCTACGCCGGCGCCTCGCTGGGCGGTGGCGGGCCCGTCGGCGCCCT
>JASLIH010000332.1 GCA_030152105.1 Actinomycetes bacterium | reverse complement strand
GGACGGGCCGCGGTTGTTGCGGTTCTCCGGGCCGGGGCGGGTGTCGCCGTAGACCTCGCCCAGGCCGCAGATCCCGACCGCGGCGTCGACCCAGACGAGGTACTTGCGGTCGGTACGGGTGAAGCCGTGGGCGACCAGCTCGGTGCGCATCTGACTGAAGCTGTCGTCGCCCACGGGGGTGAGGGTCACCCGGGCCATGTCCAGCTGGCAGCTGTTGTCGGTGACGAAGCGCAGGCGCTTGCCTGCGCCGGTCTGGCCGGCGCTGGTCGGGACTATCCAGACTGCTGCGGGCCTCCAGCTCCTGGAGGGTCGGGCGCTCGTACAGGCTCACCCCCTGTGGGGGCGCGTCGTTGCCGTGCAGGCAGGCCACCACCGCCCCAGCGCGAAGGTCCTGGCAGGCGGCCGCCGGGTCGTTGCTCCCGGAGGCCTCGGGCGGCCGGGGGGCGGGGCCGGTCTGGGCGACCAGGGCCACCCCGAAGGCCAGGGCCATCGCCGCCACCGCTGCAATCGCCCGCCGACCCCACCGCGCCGGTTCCCGCATTGGCCTCCCAGCACTCGACGCCCGTCCTTACCTGATCGGGGGGATTTGCCGATCAGCTAAAGCGAGCACCGGTGGGGGAGGGAGACTCAGCCGACCCGGGGCACTTTGGCATCCAGCTGTCCATCAACAGCTCATGCGGGCTCCAGCCGGCTGTGCTCCGGCCAATGGGCCAGCAGCTGCCCATGCTCCCGCAGGACCAGGAGATCCTCTCGGGTGAACTTGGCCACGAAGAAGACCACCTTCTGGCTGGCCCGCAGCGACGCCAGACGGACGCCGGCCACATGACCCAGCGGCCCGGTCCAAGGGTTGGCCTTGGGCCCTCCGACAAGCACGAGGGTCGCATCCTGGGCAAGGACCCGCTTGCAGCCAGACCACGACCGGCTCCCCGCCACATCCACTAGCAGGTCATAGCGTCGTCCGCTCGCGGTGAAGTCCTCTGTGTGTAGTCGACGACATGGTCGGCGCCGAGCGACCTGACCAGCTCCACGTTGTGGGTGCTGCACACCCCGGTCACCTCGGCCCCGAACGCCTTGGCCAGCTGCACGGCGAAGCTGCCCACGCCCCCCGACGCGCCGTTGATCAGCACCCTGTGCCCTGGCCGTAGCCGTCCGTGGTCGCGGAGACCCTGCAGCGCGGTGACCGCCGCGGTCGGGACGGCCGCCGCCTGCTCGAAGGTCAGGCTGGCGGGCTTGACGACCACGGTCTGGCGGACGCACACGTACTCGGCGAAGGCGCCGCTGCTGGCGCCGCCGAACACCTCGTCACCGGGCCGCAGGTCGGTGACGGCGCTGCCGACGGCGGCAACGGTCCCGGCGAAGTCGGCCCCGGGCACCGTCTGCTTTGGTCTACGCAGCCCCATCGCCGGCCGGGCGATGTACGGCCGACCCATCACCGCGAACCACTCCGCCGGGTTCACCGACGACGTGCGGACGCGCACCATCACGCCGTCGTCGGTGAGGGCCGGCTGCGCGACGTCTTGGAGCTCGAGCACGTCAGGTGATCCGAACCGGTGGTAGACGGCCGCCTTCACGGTGCTCTCCTCCCCGCGCCAGCCGAGGCTTACGGTGCAAATCCGGCGCGCTGAGGGTAACGCGATGGATGCGCCGCCACCCATCTCCCAGACCGTTCCGGACTGCCTCGACCAAAGACAGCAGCCCGGTTGAGGTCTCCCGAGCCCTAGAATGGATGGACCGGCCGCCACGCAGGGAAGGGTGACGGAGATGTCCGAGGCGTTCGCGCTCACCGAGGACCAGCAGCTGTTCCGCCGGGAATGGCGGCGGCTGTTCGAGGACAAGTTCACCGAGCGAGCGGCCGAGATCGACCGGACCGGCGAGTTCCCCTGGGACAACCTCAAGACACTCGCCGAGGCCGGCCTCACCGGGATCAACGTCCCCGAGCCCTACGGCGGCGCCGAAGCCGACTCGATCACCCACTGCATCCTGGTCGAGGAGCTGGCGCGGGTCTGCGCCTCCACCTCCCTCATCCCGGCCGTCAACAAGCTGGCCACCCTGCCGCTGCTGTTCGCCGGGACCGAGGACCAGAAGCAGCGCTGGCTGCCCCCGATCGCCGACGGCTCGGCCATGGCCTCCTACTGCCTGACCGAGCCCGGGTCGGGGTCGGACGCGGCCGCCATGCGCTCACGGGCCATCCGCGACGGCGACGACTACGTGCTCAACGGCACGAAACGATTCATCACCGGCGGCGGGGTCAGCAAGCTCTACATCTACTACGCCGTCACCGACCCCGACGCCGGGTCCAAAGGCATCAGCGCCTTCGTCCTCGAGGACTCCATGGCCGGCTTCGAGATCGGCAAGCACGAGGACAAGCTCGGCATTCGCGGCTCACCCACCACCGAGGTCATCTGTAACGACGTCCGGGTCCCGGCCGCCAACCGCCTCGGCGACGAAGGCCAGGGTTTCCCCATGGCCCTGCGCGCGCTGGACCACAGCCGGGTCACCATCGGCGCCCAGGCTGTCGGCATCGCCCAGGGCGCCTTCGACTACGCCCTCGCCTACACCCAGGAACGCGAGCAGTTCGGCCAGCCCATCGCCGACTTCCAGGGCATCCAGTTCATGCTCGCCGACATGGCCATGCAGCTCGAGGCCGCCCGCGGCCTGGTCTACCAGGCCGCCGCCAAGGCCGACCGCAACGACCCCGACCTCACCTTCACCGCCGCCGCCGCCAAATGCTTCGCCTCGGACATGGCCATGCGGGTCACCACCGACGCCGTCCAGCTTTTAGGCGGATATGGCTACATTAAGGACTTCCCCCTCGAGCGCATGATGCGCGACTCAAAAATTACGCAAATATACGAGGGCACGAACCAGATCCTAAGAGTCGTTATCGCTCGCCAATTAGGGCAAATCAAATAGCGAGGGCCTAATCTCAAGTCTGCGGCTTTCTGTTTCGATTTCGTTCGGATCCAACGCGGAGGCAGAAAGTAGTTCTGGCCGATATATCCTGAGCACTCTCACCGCCGCATCGAT
>JASLIH010000295.1 GCA_030152105.1 Actinomycetes bacterium | reverse complement strand
TCGCCGTCGAGCCTGGCAGCGGTTGGAGGGCGTTGCCGAGCGGCGCAATCGGCCTCTTTCGGGAGGGCGGCAGACGAACTGGCTCAAGTTCTACGCCCTCCTCGATGAGAGCATGGTGAGCCTGCCAGGGTGGCCAGCAGGGTGCCGGGCCTGGTCAGGGCGGCCAGGCGGCCGGCAGGATTGGTTCGTATCTCATGGGTCGGGGGCCCGTTCGTACAGCCTGGCAGGGAGGGGCCTTAGGGCGCGCTCGGCCGTCCGACCAGGAGTTGGTGGAGGAGAACCAGCTGCAGCCCACGCGTTCGGACTGCGGCCACGATGGGATCGAACGCGGCAACGGTGTCGGCGTGGCCGGTGTGCAGGCTGACGATCGAGCCTGGCCGCAGCCCAGCCGCGACCCTGGTCGCGACCGCCCCCGCGCCCGGGTCCTCGTAGTCGCGCGGGTCGACGTCAAAGGACACCACCAGCGGATAGCCGGCTGCCCCGGCCTCGGACAGGACCAGGGGGCTGGGCTGGGTCATCCCGGACGGCCGGAAGTAGCGGCCGCCCGAGCCGGTGGCCCGGGTCAGGGCGGCCTGGCAACCTCGGATCTCCGCGGCGACGGCAGGGCCGGTGAGGCGGCCGAGCACCGGATGGGTCCAGGTGTGGTTGTTGAGCTCGTGACCATCGGCGAGGATCCGTCTGACCAGGTCGGGGTGCTCGGCCACCCAGCGGCCGACGGCGAACAGGCTGATCGGCGCGCCTGCTTGGGTGGCGGCGTCGAGCAACCTGACGACCAGGGTGGGGTCGCCGGACAGATGGAAGGTGAGGGCGACTCGATGGCCGGCACGGGGGCCGGCGAACACGACCTGCGCGGGCTTGGTTGGCTGGCCGGTCGGTTGCACTGTGGTAGCGACCCGGCGCCTGCCGGCCGTGGGGGAGGTCGCGGGGAGCGGCCGGGTGGTGCTCGACCCGGCCGGGGCGCCGGGTGAGGTGGCGGGATCGCTGCACGCCGCGGTCAGCGCCGACGCGGCCGCAGCCAGGAACGTCCGCCGGGACGGCGCCATCAGCACAACCCGCCGGTGTGGCCAAGCGCCTGGCGCCCCGGCCGCCAATCGAGGTACAGGCCGCGTGGGCCCTGACTCAGGTTCATGATCGTGCTGGGGTTGCGGAAGTCGAGTCGGCGCGGCCTAGCAACATCGGGCATTGCTCCCTCCGTCTACCTGGTCGGCGCGGACGAGCGGCGAACCGGCCGGGACGACTGCGGTGCAACTTGTCCCGCCGAAGGAGACCGTCATCAACCCCGTGGCGGCATCTCGACGGGTTGTACCAGCCCGCCGATGAAAGCTTGATGAGGCGGCGGCGGTCAGCCGTCAAATCAAGATGTAATGGTGGAAGAGACCGGCCATCTGCCATGCGACCAGCGCCGACAGCAGGGCCAGGATGCCGACGACTGCTGCCGGGAGCCGGCGCGGCAGCAAGACCGAAGGAGTCAGCAGAGCATGCATCCGGTACTGGGCGAGGTGGCCGCCGGCGACCAGCGGCGCCAGCCAGAATAGGGCCGTGTAGAGAAGGACGGCGAGCTCGAGAGGCGTTTGCTCGCCGGCGGTGAGGGTCGCGGCCACGGCCACGGGCACGATGATGGTGACCAGTCGGAACTGGTCGCGAGGGGCAGGCTGGCCGGCTAATGACTGGCCCGAGGCGCCCGGTGGTGGAGCTTGGCGGACGACGGTGTTCACGAATGTGGTGGCCGGGTTGTGCAACCCGGTGCCGTACTTGGCCTCGACCAGCAGGAAGCCATTCCAGCGGCCGGTCTCGGCCTGCTGCAGGCCCATGACGGCGAGCATGCCGACCAGGACCAGGGCGCTGACGTGGACGGTGCGGCCGAGTGTGCGCGCCGGGTCGAGCCCGAGTCGGCGGTGTTCCAGCAGTAGCCAGAGGGGCGCCAGGGGGATGAGCAGGATGCCGGGCTGGTAGGCGGCGGCCGCCGCAGCCCCGGCGATCCCGGCGGCCGTCCAGCGGCCAACCGCCAGCAGGGCCAGGTACAGCAGGCTGGCGGCGAGGGCCAACGAGATCGGGAAGAGGGCGTGTTCGTACATGTTGCCGGGGAACACCGCGGCCAAGGCGAGGCAGGCCAGGTTGGCCGGCCGGGGGATGGACCCCAGCAGCCACCACAGCAACCCGAGCGACCCCAGGGCGAACAGTTCGGCGAGCAACAGCCCGGCCCGCGGTTGGCCGAAGCCGAGCGCTCCCACCAGGCGCATGCCGAGCGGGTAGAGAGGGAACCATCCGGCCGTGCCGCACCAGTCGGCGGTGGTGAACGGGCTGGTCGCCGTGGGAGCGCAGTGGGTGAGGGCGTAGCCACGGCGGGCGATGTTGAGGTAGTTGCCCGAGTCCCACCTGGTATGGGTCCTGACCAGCAGGTAGTCATAGCCGCCGCGGTCGGCGGCGGCCCAGTACAAGACGTTGGCGGCCAGCCAGGCCACCACCGGCGGGATCAGTGAGGTCGCAGCCCGCGCCCAACGCGGCCGCCGGGCGAGGATGGCGGAAGCTGGGGCGACCACCTGGCCCGGTCCGACCAGGCGGCGGGGGTGAGGAGTCCTTCGGCGCGTAGGCAGGCGAGGGCGACGGTGGCCAGCTCCTCGGCTGTCTGCACGGCCAGGTAGCGGGGTTGCCAGGCCGGGGCGAACTTCTTGTTGAACTGGTAGAGGGACTGGATCGGGAACCGGCGTGACAGTTGGCGTAGTCCCCAGCGGGCGGCCCG
>JASLIH010000176.1 GCA_030152105.1 Actinomycetes bacterium | reverse complement strand
AGTATGGCCAAGTCCGACGAGCTCGCCCTGGATGCGTCTGTAGCCCCAGCGGGGATTCTCGTGGGCCATCCGCAGCACCAGCGCCCGAATCGCTGACGGGGTGGGTGGTCGGCCTGGTCGCCGGTGCGGGTAGGTCCAGCGTCGGGCGACGAGCAGGGCGTGCCAGCGCAGCAGCGTTCGAGGTGAGACCAGCCGCAGCTGGCGCAGCGGGGCGGGCAGCAGTCTGCTCAGTGCGCCGAGCATGGCGCGGTCGAGCCAGGTGAGTGTCGGTCGGGGATTGGTGCGGCGCAGCACGGCGACCTCGTGTCGCAGCGTCAGGATCTCGGCGTCCTTCGCGGCATCGGAGCGGGCGAGCAGCGCCAGCCAGCTCAGCACGCGTACGAGCATCAGGTAGGCGAGTCGGAAGGCCACTCGAGCGACGCTTCTATGTTTGTCAAGCCCTTCTTTGTTGATCATGGTTGGGTGGTCATGGTGTGGGTGAGGGTGCGGTAGAGCTGGCGGGTGACGTAGCGCTTGAGGCAGCGGCGGATCTCGCGATCGGTCTTGCCTTCGGCGCGGCGACGGGTGATGTAGGCACGGGTGTCCGGGCAGCAGCGGGCCCGGGTCATGACGATGGTGTGCAGGGCGCGGTTGAGCGCCCGGTCACCGCCGCGGTTGAGCCGGTGTCGTGTGGTGTTGCCGCTGCTGGCCGGTAGGGGGTTGGTGCCGGCCAGGGCGGCGAACGCGGCCTCGTTACGGCAGCGGCCGGGATGGGAGAACGACACCACGGCCTGGGCGGCGGTGACCGGGCCGACGCCGCGCCGGTCGGTCAGCCCGGGGACCAGTTGGTCAAGGATGGCCTGCAGATCGGCACGGTTGGTGGCCAGAGTGCGGCGGGCCTCGAGCACGGCCAGGGCCAGGCGGCGGATCTCGGCGTGGCGCACGGCCTGGGCGCGGTCGGCAGGCTGGTGGCTGCGCGGCAGGCGGCGGCGGGCCAGGGTGGTCAGCGTGCTGTCGCTGAGCTTGCCGCGGGCGAGGTCGCGGTCGGCGTCGTCGCCGGTCAGCAGCAGGGCGCGCAGCCGGTTGGTCTGGGCGGTGGCGGTGGTGGTCAGCTCGTCGCGGGTGCCCAGCAGGATGCGCAGGGCCTCGCGGTCGCCGTCCGCGCGCGGCGTGGGCAGTCGCTCGGCGTCCAGCCGCAGCGCGGCCAGCACGGCCAGGTGGGCGTCGATCGGGTCGGATTTGCCGCGGCCGCGGCGGTCCTTGCGGGCCGGTTGCTCGCACTCGATGACGGTCAGCCCGGCGGCGGACACCGCGCGGGCCAGCCCGATGCCGTAGCTGCGGGTGCCCTCGATGGACACCACCAGCCGCGGCCCGGGGGCGTGGTCGAGGATCCAGGCCAGCAGTTGGGCGTAGCCGTCGGTGTCGTTGTCGATCCGACACGTCGCGATGGGCGCGCCGGTGGGGTGGGCGATCTCCACTTCGTGGGTGTCGCGATGGGTGTCGATACCGACCACGGCATCGACCCGTTCTGCCAGGATGGGCACCGGCCGGGTTCCCTTCGGTGGGGAGCGGTCAAGGACACGGCGCCGGTCTGGATGGGAATCACCTGGTGGCACATCTGTGACGGGTCACACCGCTACAAGGTGGACAGGCTTCTGATCAGGCCAACCGGTGGGCCGGACCGGCGCCGGTGATCCGAAAGACAAGTCGCTCGCAAGGCACGCCACAGACGGCCGAATCATGCGCGAGTCACATCGGATCACCGACTCCGATCCTTGCGGTCCTCCCTCCAGGAGCACCGCAACGACACTCACAGATCATGCTGGGGTGGCGCTGGACGGTGACCCGAGGGCTGGCCCGCGGAGAGATGCTGGTCAGAGCTGGTGACACGGTTCTCGGCACCCACAGGGTCGCTCGTGTTTCGCAGTTTTTGTTGATCAAGTGCCGGCCGCGGCCCAGGCTGCCAGGACGGCCCGGGTTTCTTGCGGGGTGACCTGCTCAGGGCATGAACCGCGAAATCTGGCGGCGATGATGACCCGGCGGAGCTTGACGGCCATGTCGTCGTAGGACGGCTCGGTCTTCGTGGTGTACCAGCGGGCTCGAGCCCGGTGACTGGTCACGTCGTCGGGGGCGTGCCCGTGCAGCGAGTACCAGACGGTGACCACGCTGAAACAGATCAGCCCGAACGGCACCGTCCGTTCCACAGCGCGGCGTGTCCGATTGCGGGCCTCACCCACACCGATGATCTGGCGGGCATCAGCGAACGCTTGCTCGATTCCCCACCGCGACGCGTAACGGGCCACCAGTTCCTCCGCGGAGGATTCGAGATCGGTGGTGACCAATGGAAGCCCATAACCGCGATCGTCACGGTCGCGGGTCCGCGGCTTGTCATCGCGCACCAGAATGACCCGCACGGTACGGCTGCGGAATGAGCCATACCACAAACAGACCCGTTCGGTGATCTGCACGGTGTCGGTGCGTCCGTAACGGCGGACCCGGGTGTCGTGCCACCGTGCCCCTGCGGTGGCGGCGGCCGCCAGGTCGGTCGGGGTGCCCAGCCGAGGGCCTCTGGTGCGCGGGCGCCCCGAGCGCCCGGTGCGGGGCGGCGGGAGTTCATGCAGCACCGAGGTCACCTTCAGCCGGCTGGTCCAGGTGATCCGATCGTCCACGTCGCGGAGGCGTTCGCCCACGTAGGCGGCGTCCCCGACCACGTGCACCGTCCGGTCGGGGTAGCGGGCGGCGATCAACTCGGCCAGCTCGCGGGCGTGCGCGATCTTCCCGGTATGCCGTGGCCGCCACAGCCGCGCCAGCACCGGCAGACACACCGGGCGGGACAGAAACGACAGCTGCACCACAATCCCGGCCACGACCCAGCAGTTGCCGAACCCGATCGGTTTCGGCCCCTTCGCGGCCCCGTCGTGATGCCACGCCACCCCGAAGACTTTCTTACCGGAACGCTTGAACAAGGTGTCGTCCACAGCGATCGTGAGCGCAGCGCCTGCTGGGAGCAGTCGGGCCACGATCAGATCGGCGAGGGCCAAGCCGAGCGCGTCACCCGACCAGCGGGCGTTGGTGAACAATCGGTGCGCGCTGTGATGCCACATCTGATCCGGCCCAGCGCCAGTGAGCATTCCACACGCCGTTCGGCGGCGGGTCTGTGCGATCAGGCCGACAACCAGTCCAACGAAAGTATGGAAGGTCGGGGCGGTAAAGCACGGGCGGAACACGGCAAGCAGACCGGCCAGCGAGCACGGTGCGGTGGGGCCGGGAGGCATCGACGGATCACTCTCACGAGGACGGTGCACGAGCGGTCGATGCTGTCCTCTTCACGCGCCAAGATCCACGAACCGATCGTCACCGGCGTGTCCCCGCGCCCCACGGACCAGCGACAGCGCCAGAAACTGCGAAACACGAGGGTCAGCAAGGTCAGCAGGACGGCGCGGAGTTTCGGGCATCGACACGAGCAGCTCGACGTCCTTCGTTGCGGACGTCCGACCCAGCAGCAGGAGCAGCCCGAGGACCTGCCGGAAGATTAAATACAACAGGCGCAACGACACTGAAGAGATCATGCACGGCCGCTGGTGATCACCAATCACCGCTGGTCAGCGGCATGCGCAGCAT
>JASLIH010000136.1 GCA_030152105.1 Actinomycetes bacterium | reverse complement strand
GCCGCAGGTCAGCGGCGTGCTGCCGGGCCAGGTCCAGTGAGAAGGGACAGCCGCTGCCCTGGCTGCATCTCAGCCACCGCTAGTCACAGCGTTGGGCTACGTTGGCTGCTGCGATGACCACCGATCACCAGCCGCACTCCCCCCGCCGCGGCCGCCGTTCTTGCCGCGGATCACTCCGGGCGGCCGTTGGCCGACTTTCTCCGGCCGCGGCTGGCCTCCCAGGTTGCGGCCGAGCTGGCCGGCCACCAATTGGAGGAGGACCTGGACCTGGCGGTTGACGCGGCGACCGCCGACTCGCCGCCAACACCCGCCGTGGCTACGAGGCCGACCTGGACGACTTCGAGGCCTACTGCGTTGAGCACCGGGTGCCGGTGTTGCCGGCGGTCCCGGCGGTGATCTCCGCCTACCTGGCTGTCCGCGCTGACCGCCCACCGGTTCTGGCTCTGGCCACCCTGGCCCGGCGGCTGGCCGCCATCCGCAAGGTCCATTACCGCAACGGCTATCGTGACCTGGCCAACCCGGGTCGGCGCCCAGACGTGCAACGCGCCTGGGCTGGCATTCGACGCCAGCGCACCTGGACCCAGCAGCATGCCCCTGAGGCCGGCGCCGACCAGGTCCGGGCCATGGTCACAGCTTGCCCCCTGGATCGCTTCATCAGCGTCCGCGACCGGACCCTGCTGCTACTCCACTATGTGCTGGCGACCCGCCGCTCGGAACTCGTCGCCTTGGATCTGGAGGACCTGGTTCTGGTCGACCAGGGCCTGGTCGCGGTCCCCTACATGCAGGAGCCTGTCTGACCGGCCACTACACAATTCCGGTCCCTCAATCGCCAGGCGGCGAGCCATTGCTGGAGCATGGCGCCGTCGATGTCCTCGCAGCCGGCGAGCGGCCAAGTCCTCCGCCAGTGGGTTGACACGGCCTATCTACTAGGCCACCTGATCATCCTCGAGGGCGCCCGTCCGGCAGGAGCGGGTTGCACTGCGGATAGGTGCCGCAGATGCTGAACGTACTGAAGGCCCGCTGAACGATCTTGCCGTCGTCACCGAGGTCATGGGCCGCTTGCTGAAGCTCCAACAACTGCCCGAAGGTCAACTGCAGGCGATCCTCGTCCGCCGCGAAGGTGGTCCCGACCGGGTAGTCGACATACGGGCCGCACTGCTCGATGTGGGTGCCGAGCACGTGGGTGATGATGCGGGTCTGGGCGAAGTTGACGAGCCGGTCGACGCTTGCCGTGAAGATGGTGTGGTCGGCCATGTTGATGTAGATGCGGCCTGGGTACATGGTGTCGCCGGTGAGGAACAGACCGGTCTGCCGGTCGTAGATCGCGATCGACGTCTCGTCATGGCCGGGGATGGCGAGGACGTCCAGCACCCGGCCGCCCAAGTCGTAGCGGCCAACGTCGGTTGGCCAGTTGCGGATCCCGAAGGACTCCTGGAGCGCCCTGACCGAGCTGTGGGGGACGACGGTGGTGTTGGGGAGCCGGCTGAGCGCCTCGTCGCCGGCGATGTGGTCGCCGTGGGAGTGCAGGTGGCCGACGACCAAGGGGATGCTGGCGTGGTGGTTGTGGGCGAGCCACCTACCACGCACGGCCCGGACCGCCTGGACCAGGGCGTGCTCGCCGCCTTCGGCTCCGGTGTCCAGGAGCAGGGCCCGGTCCTTGCCGAACAGCAGGTACAGGAACGGCTTCTCGGCATGGCTGCAGGCGGTCTGCCGCAGGATGTACAGGTCGGGGTTGTACCGGTGGATCTGCCAGTGGAGCTGCCAGTCGGGCCGGCCGATGCAGTTGCGGGTGGCCGCCCACCACTCGTCGGGGAGCTGGCCGCCGGCCATCACCCGAGGGTCGCTTGGCCCTGCCGCTCCCCCGTCTCTGGAGCGGACCGAGGATAGCGAGGCGTTGAGTTGAGCGTCGCCGACTCCTGCGCGGCCTTGACGATGGCCGATTCCTGCGGAATCACGAGCCCATCCCTATGAGTCGGGAGCCGTAGCCAACGCCTTCGCAGCTTGAAGAGGGCCTACGCCCTTGAGGGGTGAGGGTCATCTCGCCCGCAGCCTCGGGTCAGCGGCGACCTGCGCCACGTCGACCAAGGCGTTGACGATGACGTACACCGCCCCCATTACCAGGGTGACGCCGACGATCGCCGGGAAGTCGACGCTGGTGATGGCACGGGCGGTGTACAGCCCGAGCCCGGGCCAGGCGAAGATCGATTCGATGACCACGACTCCGGCCAGCAGCATGCCGACTTGCAGGCCGGTCATCGTCAGTGGGGCACTCAGCGCCGGGCGCACGGCGTGGCGCAGCAGCACCCCGCGCTCGGTGAGTCCCTTGGCCCGGGCCGTGCGGATGTGGTCGGCGCTGAGCACCGTTTGCAGTGACGA
This sequence comes from Actinomycetes bacterium, assembly GCA_030152105.1. The sequence continues at coordinate 10,436 of JASLIH010000136.1, read as the reverse complement.
CCGCAACGTCCGTCCCAGCGCGACCGCCGGCCCTAGCGCCAGACACAAGGCCGGTAAGGCTAGATGGGCCAGCGCATCGCGGACGACATCCAGGCGGCCGGCGAGCAACCCATCGACAGTGAGCAGTCCGGTGGGGCCGGTTGGCGCTTCCAGTTCGGCGGAGATGCGACCCGATCCCGGGAACCAGCGAAGCTGGGCGTAGAACACAATCAGCAGCAGCAACGCGAGCAGGAACCCCGGCACCGACGCGCTGGCGACCAGGCCGACCCGCAAGCTCGTTCCCCTGCCGCGTGCCGTCAACAGGCCGAGGGCCCCGCCCAGGACGACGGCCATCGCCAGGGCGGTCGCCGCAAGCTCAAGGGTTGCGGGAAGGAACGCGGCGATGTCGGTTCGCACCGGCCGGCGGGTGTGCAGCGACATCTGAAGGTCGCCTCGCACCGCCCGGCTGAGGAACTGAGCGTACTGGGCCGGCAACGGCCGGTCCAGGCCGAGCTCGTGGCGTTTGGCCTCGACGATCTGGGGCTTGGCTGACGCCCCGACCATGGCCCGGACCGGATCGGCGGGCACCACCGCTTGGAGCAGGAACACCACGACCGAGAGGCCCAGGAGGATGCCGACGAGCGAGGCCAGTCTGGTCAGGGTGAACCGTGCCATAACGTGTCCTATCCCTTTTGCAGGGCCGCTAGGTTGAGCGCCCACGGGTAGTTGGGCACGTGCTCGATCCCGGTCAGGTTCTTGCGCAGCACCATGACGTCGCGGGGGTCGGCGATGAAGATGATGGCGGTGTCCTGGGCCACGATCTTGCCTGCCTCACCATACAAACGGTCGGCCGTGGCCTTGTCGGTGGTCTCCAAGGCCTGATCGAGCGCCTTGTCGGCCTGTGGGTTCTTGTAGCCGAGATAGTTCAGGCCACCCGTTGAATACCACTCGATCCGCGCCCACATGTCGGGGTGGGCTCCGTCCGGGGTGTTGGTCTGCATCACCAGGTCCGGGGCCGCCTGCAGATCATTCACGTACTCGAAGACCTGGGGCAGCTGCACCTCGTTGATGGTGACCGAGAAGCCTGCGGCGTCCAGGCGCTGCTGGATCAGCTCGGCGATGCGACGGTGGACGCCTGAGTCGTCGGCGGTGTAGGCGAAGGTGAGCTTGCCGCTGTTGGCTGGAGCCGTGGTTTCCGACGGTGGGTAGGAGACCGGGGCGAGGGCGGGGTCAAGCAGCCCGGACGGGTAGGCCGAGCTCGACGGCTTGGCGTAGGGGCCATACACCTCCGTCACCAGCGAGTCACGGTTGATCGCGCTGGCCAGCGTCTTGCGCAGCGCCGGATCCGACAGCGGCTTCTTGTTGGTGTTGAGGTAGAGGATGTTGTTGAGGAACGAGGAGAAGTCCCGCACCTGCAGGTCGGGGCTGCTCTTGGCCGACTCCAGCTCCGCTTGGGGGAACGAGTGGAGGATCGCGTCCAGGTCGCCCGACTGGAGCTGCAGGCGCTGGGTCCCGATGTCGGGAATGATGCGGATGTCGACCTTGTCGACGTGGGCTTTCTGTCCCCAGTAGTCGGCGAACTTGGTCAGCTCGTAGCGCTGGCCGCGCTCGAAGGTGGTCAGCTGGAACGGTCCGGTCCCGACAGCGTGCTCGTTCAGCCAGGTCTGGGCGTGGTCCTTGCCGGCGTGGTCGGCAAGGGCCTTGGGGCTGATGACCTTGGGGCCCCAGCTGGAGGCCATGTAGTGCAGGAACGGCGCCACCGGGTGCTTGAGGCGGATGACGAAGGTGGTCGCGTCGGGTGTCTCCATCGACGCCACCGGCTCGAGCATGTAGGCGGGGGCGGCACCCACATCCAGGCGCCGTTGGAAGGACGTCTTCACTGCCTTGGCGTCGAAGGGCGTGCCGTCCTGGAACTTGACGCCGCTCCGGAGCTTGAAGGTATAGGTCAGCCCATCCGGGCTTACCTCCCACGACTCGGCCAAGGAGGGGGCGAACTCGGTCGAGTCCTGCTTGTACTTCAGCAGGCCTTCGTACACCGAGAGGATCACGGTGTTGCCCTCGATGTCGTAGAAGACATCCGGGTCGGCCTGGGCCATGTCGGCCAGGTAGGCCAGCCGCAAGGTCCCGCCTTCACCCCCTTGGGGAGGCGATGGCGGGGTCGACGACGTGCAAGCCGAGCCCACCAGAATGGCGACGGCAAGGAGGCTCACCGTTAGTAGCAAGCGACGTGACACAAGTCCCTCCCTTAGTGGTCTTCGAGGAGATCACGCAGGCCGTCGCCGGCCAGGTTGGCGGCGAAGGCGAGCAGGAACACGGCAATGGCTGGGACCAGCGGGATCCATGGATGTCCGAACAGGTAGGGCATGCCGCGGGCGGCCATCGCGCCGAGTTCGGGCGCTGGCGGCGGCGAGCCAAGCCCGATGAAGGACAGTCCGGCCAGGATCAAGACGAGGCTTCCGACATCCAGGCTGGCCGTGACGAGCACCGCCGGAAATGCTCCCGGCAGCAGGTGCCGCACCGCCAGGCGCGTGCGGCCCACGCCGGCCAGCCTGGCGGCGTCGACGTGCGACCGCACCGCTTGGGCGCGGACCTCGCCGCGGACAATCCGCGCATACCAGGGCCACCAGACAATGGCGACAGCCACCAGCGTATGGGGGAGGCTGGGGCCGAGGGCAGCAACGACCGCGATGACCAGCACTGCCGCCGGCAGTGCGAGAAACAGGTCGGTGAACCGCATCAGGGCGGTATCGAGCCATCCCCCGACAACGCCGGCAACGGTGCCGATGAGCCCGCCGATGAGCACCCCGCTCGCGATGACCACCAGCGCCGACAGCCAGGAGGCCCGGATGCCGTAGAGCACCCGTGAGAACAGGTCACGTGCCAGCTCATCGGAGCCAAGCAGAAGGCCATGGTTTCCCGGTGCCGCGAATGACCCGGCGGGCAGTGCCGTGGTGGGAGGGTAGGGGGCCAGCAGCGGCGCCGACAGCGCGACGGCGGTCGTCAGGGCCAGCACGACCAGCCCGCCGCGCTCCAGTCGTCCCACGCGTACCCATCCCGCCCACGCCCGGCGACGGCGAGTGAGTTCAAGGGGAGTCAGGACAGGTCCTGAGGCAGCCATCACGCGCTCCTCAGACGGGGAATGGCGGCCACCAAGGCCTTGGTCTGGGGGTGCTGGGGATGTTTGAGCACCGCTTCAGGCGGACCTTCCTCAACGATCTGGCCGTCGTGCATCACGGCGATGCGATCTCCCACGAGACGGGCGACTGTCAGATCGTGGGTCACGAATAAGATTGCCATGTTGAGTTCGGCCCGCAGACGGCAAAGCAGATTCAGCACCACCGCCGCCAGCGAGACATCCAGCGCTGAAATCGGCTCGTCGCAGGCGAGCAGGGCTGGCGGGACCGCGATGGCCCGGGCGATCGCGACCCGTTGGCGTTGCCCTCCCGAGAGCTGGCGTGCCCGCAGGCCGCGCACCGAGACAGGAAGGCCCACCAGGGCAAGCACCTCCCGGGCGCGCTCGGCACGTTGGGGAGCGGTGAGGCCTTCGGAGCGAAGCCGCTCCTCCAGCAGCTCGCCTACAGAGAGCCATGGCGTCAGCGAGGCGCCGGCGTCCTGGAACACGAGTTGGGGACGTCCACCCTTGCCGACCGCGACGGTTCCGCTGTCGGGCCGCTCGAGGCCGACGGCCATGCGCAGGGTGGTGGTCTTGCCGCAGCCGCTCTCCCCGACCAGCGCCACCGCGCCACCCGCCGGCACCTCAAGGGTGAGGCCATTGACTGCTCCGTGGCGGAACTGGCGGGAGCCGAATGCCTTGGTCAGATCGTCAAGACGTAGCGCCGGCGGCCTGCCGGGGGGCTGCTCTTGCTCGGGAAAGGGGTCGTGGACCTGGAGAAGCGAGGTGTGGGGCTCGCCGGCCCGCAAGCAGGCGACCAGCCCGGCGTGGCTGGGTGCTGCCGTCACCTGGGGTAGCCGATCTTCACAGGCCGGGGTCACCAGGGGGCATCGCGGTGCGAACGGGCAGGCGTCGACATGGGCGCGTGGGTCTGGCGGCTCACCAGGAAGGGCCGGGAGCGGCCGGCCTCGAGGGGAGTCGGCTAACGGACGCGCGGCCAACAGCCCGGCGGTGTAGGGGTGGTCGGGCTGCTGCAGGAGCTCTGTCGCCGGTCCCAGCTCGGCCAGCCGGCCGCCGTAGAGGACCGCTATGCGATCAGCCAGGCTGGCGGCGACGGCGAGGTCATGGGTGACGAACAGGATTGAAGTGCCGGTGTCGTCCCGCAGCTCCGACAGCAACCGCAGGATCTCGCCCTGGATGGTGACGTCCAGGGCCGTGGTTGGTTCGTCGGCGACGATCAATGCCGGAGCGCCAGCCACGGCCATGGAGATCATCACCCGCTGGCGTTGGCCGCCGGACAGCTCGTGCGGGTACTGGCCTGCCCGCCGAGGGGCGTCGGGCACATGGGCGCGCTCCAGCGCTTGGATCGCTGCGGTCATCGAGCCCGTCACCTCGGCGACTTGGCGGCCGACCGTCATCGTCGGGTTCAGCGACGTCATCGGGTCTTGGAAGACCGCGCCCGCGAACCGCTTGCGGGCCAGGCGGCGCTGCTCGCCGGTGGCGGTTGCCATGTCGGTGTCGCCCAGGAACACGTGACCATCCAGCTCGGCCGACGACGGCAGCAGCCCGAGGGCGGCCAGGCCGAGCACGGTCTTGCCCGCGCCGGACTCGCCCACTAGGCCGACGATCTCGCCCGGGGCAACCTCCAGTGACACGCCGCGCAGGGCCTGCACGCCACCTGGATAGGAAACCGCCAGGTTGCGAAGCGACAGGACCGCGGTCGTGGTGCGTTCGGCCCGGGGGTGAGCGGCGACTCTCCCCCCGACCTTTCGCCAGTTCCTCACGTGCGCTGGGCGGCGGTCGGCTGTGCCAGCTGGTCGAGTGCTGCCAGCACGTGCTGGCTGGTCTGGCGGGCTCCGTGCTGGAGGTACTCCATGGCCGAAAGCGAGGCCTGGTGGCGCTCGGCGGTCGAGCCAAGGACGCAGTCCTCAAGGACCCTGACGTGGTAGTTCCACTGGTGGGCGTCGGCGAAGGTGTAGTGCACACAGACATCGGTCAACCCGCCGACCAGCAGCAGGGTTTGCACGTCCAGGCCGCGCAGCAGGATCTCAAGGTCGGTGCCGAAGAAGCAGGAGTAGCGCCGTTTGGCGATGAGGTAGTCGCCTTCGCGAGGGCGAAGCTCCTCGACGAGCTCGGTGCCGGGGTCACCCTCCAGGCAGTGGATGCTCTCGTCACCGTCCAGCTCCCGACCGAAGTCCACCAGGTTTCGGCGGTGGACCTCCTGGGTGAAGACCACCGGCACGCCAGCCGTCCGGCAGGCGTCAACGACGCCGACGACCCGGTCCACCTGCTCGGCGAAGCCGGCCATGAGCGGAATCCCCGCCTGCTCGAAGGGCTGGGAATAGCCTTGCTGCATGTCGATCACGATCAGGGCCGCCCTGCCCTCGATCAGCGCCGCCATGGTGTCTCCCCCGCAACGGGACCGATCCGCCGCGCCTTTGTCCTGTTAGGGCTGGTATGGCGGCCATTACGTCGCACTTTGCTTTGCTGTGTCAAGGGAGGGGCGATGAGGGTGGGTCCGCAACCGTCCTCCCCGCTTGTCCGGAACCCATTGTGGCCCGCTGTCCACCTGGGCAAACGATCGCGTCAGGGGTGCCGGATCGACCGAAGGGCTCCTCCTTATGTCAGACAGTTGCGCCTATGATCCTGGCCCGCAGGCGCAGCAGGGAGCCCTCCAGGAGGACGGCGACGGCTCGCAGCCCGATCGAGGAGTTCGTCTCGCACTGCCGGGCGTGACGCCGAGCAGCTTGACCCTGGCCGGCGCGACCACTAACACGCCGCAGTGAAGGCGGGCGCCGTGTCCTGGATGCCAGAGCACGCCGGACAGGCTGGTCCTCTTGGGTGGCCGCATTTGTCGGGATCTCTCGCTGGATGGTAGAACGCTTCGGTTGGCAGGCTCCGTCCCGGTGATCTCCCTCACCAGGCCCGGCGCCTGGTTCCGGCACTTCCTCCCACCCTGGGCCTAGCTCCGAGGAGGGCGCCATGCGCACCGATCCGCCCCCCACCGACGACTCCGATGACCAGTTCCTGCGGCGGTTCGGCTACCGTCAGGTGTTCCAGCGGACGCTGAGGCCCTTCGAGTCCTTCGGGGTCGCGTTCTCGTTCATCTCGATCACCATGGCGCTGTTCGTGAGCTTTGGGTTCCTGCTCACCGTCGCCGGTCCCCGGGGCATCTGGATTTGGCCGATCGCCTTTGCCGGCCAGTTCCTGGTCTGCCTGGTCTGCGCCGCCTTGGCCGCGAAGATCCCAGCGGCGGGCATCCACTACCAGTGGGGCTCGCGGCTGGCTAACCCGTCGGTAGGCTGGTGGCTTGGCTGGCTGTCGTTCACGACCCTGACCATCTTGACCGTGTCGGTCAACTACGCCTTCGTGCAGCTCGCCTTCCAGCCGATGTTCGGTATCGCCTATACGCCCCTGGGCGCCGCGATCCAGACCTTCGTCCTCCTCGCCATTGAGGCCGCGCTCATCATCGGGTCGACGATCATCACCACCCGGCTCAACAACCTGGCGGTGGTGTTCGAGTTGGTCGGCATGATCGAGCTGGCGATTGTGCTGTTCGCGGCGGCCCTGCTGGCCGGCCAGGGCGACTGGGGCAACCTCTGGTCCACCGGAACCGTGCCGGAGGCAGAGTGGTTCTCCTGGCTCGGCCCGGTAATGCTGGCCACGGTGCTTGGCTCCTTCACCCTGCTCGGCTTCGAGACGTCCGCCAACTTCGCTGAGGAGACCCATAACCCGCGTCGAGTGGTGCCCAAGGCCATGATCCGGGCGCTGGCGGCTGCCGGCGTCATCGGCATGGTCTTCCTCATGGCGGCGGCCGTGGCTACCAGGGACGTGGCCGCCACGACGGCGGACCCGGCGCCGCTCGCGTTCATCCTCGAGGACGTCCTTGGACCGAGCATCGAAAAGGTCTTCCTGTTCTTCATCTGCGTCTCGATGTTCTGCTGCGGCTTGATCACTATGGCTACCAACGCCCGGGTGGTGTGGGCGATGGCCCGGGATCGGCGCCTGCCCGGCCACCAGCTCCTGTCACGGGTGCCCAAGGCCACTGGGGGGCCGAGCTGGGCGACGGTGCTCGTGGCGGTGGCGCCCATGGTCCCCCTGGTGTATGTGCGCAGCAACACCGACGCCCTGATCGACATGTTCACCGCCGGGACCTTGATGCCGGCCATCACCTATACCGGGACGGTGCTCCTCTACGCCGCCGTCGCGTCCCGCCTCCGGCCCGAGCCGGGCTACTTCCACCTCGGCCGCTGGCAGCGGCTGGTCGTCACCGGCGCCCTGGTGTGGCTGGCCTACGAGCTCATCGTCCTGCTCGGGCCGGACCTCTTCCGGGCCGCGCAGGGCTACGCGTTCGTCGTGATCCTGCTCGGGGTGATCGTGTTCGGCCTGATGTGGCTGCTGGAGCCGAGGGCCATGCGGCGCCAACCGGATCCGCTCGGGGAGCGGGCCCGCGAGGCGACGGATGAGCCGGCGGCGACCGAACAAGAGCGCGCCCAGGCGTACACGGCGTCGGGACAACGATAGGGCCGTCCCCCTCCGGAAGGGGACGGCGAAGAGGGTCAGCGCGCGTCGCCGCTTGTTATCCCATGGCGCTCGCGAGGGCCATGGCGTGCTCGACCAGCTTGATCAGGACGGTCTTGGCCGACCTGCGCATTCGGGCGTCGCCCACCAGAACCGGGACATGCGCCGAGATCATGAGTGCGTCGCGGACATCCTCGATGGAGTGGATCTGGATCCCATCGAAGCAGTTGATGGCGACCACGAACGGCAGCTCGCGCTGCTCGAAGTAATCGACGGCGGCGAAGCAGTCTCCCAGTCGCCTGGTGTCGGCCAGGACCACGGCGCCGATGGCGCCTCGGCACAGGTCGTCCCACATGAACCAGAACCGGTCCTGACCGGGGGTGCCGAACAGGTACAGAATCAGGTCGGTGTCCAGGGTGATGCGGCCGAAGTCCATGGCCACCGTGGTGGTGGTCTTGTTGGGCAGCGCCGACAGATCATCCACCCCGACGCTGGCCGTGGTCATGGCCGCCTCAGTGGTCAGCGGGACGATCTCAGAGACCGCGCCCACTAGGGTCGTCTTGCCGACTCCGAAACCGCCGGCGATGACGATCTTGACCGGCGTCGGCCGCTGCTGGGCAGACGTTCGAGCGCGGTCAGATCTGGTTGAGGCCATAGAGAACCCTTTGGAGAAGCGCAAGGTCCGGGCGGTCGCCGACGGTGGTGGGCCGATGCAGGATGACCAACCCTTCCGCGGCCATGTCCCCGATCACGACGCGGGCGACCCCCAGCGGCAGGTCCAGGCGGGCTGACACCTCCGCGATCGAAAGCAGGTCGCGGCAGAGCGCGATGATCGCCCGCTGCTCGACGTTCAGCTTGGGCGAGCGCTCCCCCTGCGCGGTGGTCGAGACGAGCGCCTCGATCTCCAGGTCGTTTTGGGCGGGTCGGGCTCGTCCACCGGTCATGTAATAGGGTCGGACCAGCCGCCCCGGCTCCCGCTGCCGGTTGTCCCGTTGGTCCTCGCTGCTCATCGGTGGGTCCCCCAGCCGTCACTATCTTGGTAGGCCCGCTTGCAGCTCGGCCCGTAACTCGGGCGTGAGAACCGCTCCGGTCCTGGCGACAAGCAACGCCATTTCGTAGCCGATAATGCCGATGTCGCAGGACGGGGCGGCGAGCACGGCCAGGCAGGAACCGTCGCTGACCGCCATCACCAGCAGGTAGCCCCGCTCCATCTCCACGACTGTCTGGGTGACGGTTCCGCCGCCGAACAGGCGCGCCGAGCCTTGGGTGAGGCTGGCCAGGCCCGAGGCGACGGCGGAAAGCGTGTCGGCTCTGGCCCGGTCCAGACGCTCCGACACGGCCATCAGGAGCCCGTCGGCCGAGACCACGATCGCATGTGCCGCGCCGGGGACACTCTTGGCGAAGTTGGAGACGAGCCAGTTGAGGTTCTCGGCTTCCCTACTGAGTTGGGTCATCGTCGCTCCTGGATGACCTTCGAGGCATTTCGGTGGCTGGCTCCGGGCCGGCCTGTGTCCGGCCGCGCTCCACACCGGATCGGTAGCTGGCCAGCATGCTTCTGACTTGCTCCGGGGACCGAGCTCGAGCGGACGTCGGGATGTCGGGAGCGATAGGTGGATCGAGGCTGGAGGGCGCTGGCTCCTGCTCTGTCTGGGTGGTCAGCATACCTGGGGCCAGGTTGGCCCTGGGCACTCGGCGCGGTAACCCAGCGGTCGTCAACGGCGTCTCCGGCGCCGGCGGTGGACTGCTCGCCAGCGTCGAGGGCTGTTCCGCGCGCAGATGCCGGGACCTTGTCGGCGGAGCTGGGGCCGGCGGGGTGGGCGGCGGTTGCTGTGGGGGATCGGCCGCACTCGTGGGCGGCGGCTCGGGTCCGGCGCCGACGGCCCAATATGCCTCCTCCGGCACCGTGTGTGGCTGCTCGGCCCCGTGGCGCCGGAGCGGCAGATGGTCTCGGTGAACGTCTTCGTCCTCGAACCAGTCGGAGCGGGCTGCTTCGAAGATCGGGGTGTTGCCGCCGGGTTGACTGTCCCCGGTGTCTTGGGAGGGGGAAGGCGGTGCAGCCACTGGCGGGGCTACCTGGACTGGAGCGCCGTCCAAGTTGGGCCGAGCCGGCGGGGCCAGCTGTGGCCGATGGCCGCCGTTCTGGGCCGCCTCCAACGACTCGGGAACCGGGGCCTGCACCGTTAGGCCCAGCGGCAGGAGCACTAAGGCGGTGACGCCCCCGTACCAGGAGTGCCGCAGTTGCACCTTGATGTTGTAGCGCTGGGCCAGCCGGGCGACCACGTACAGCCCGAGCATGCGCGAGAGGGCGAAGTCGACAATGGGCGGGTTGGCCAGCCGCTCGTTGGCCTCGACCAGCTCGTCGTCGGTCATGCCGAGGCCGCGGTCCTCGATCTCGAGCACATAGCCGCTGGTGATCGACTGGCCGGCGATCTGGACCTTGGTCCCGGGAGGCGAGAACGAGGTGGCGTTCTCGATCAGCTCGGCCAGCAGGTGGACGACGTCGCTGATCGCCTGGCCGGCCAGCCCGATGTCGTCGATCGGCAGCAGCTCGACTCGGTTGTAGTCCTCGACCTCGGCCACAGCGGCCCGGACGGCCTCGTCCAGCGGCATCGGCTGGCTCCAGCGGCGGGGCGGTGCTTCTCCCGAGAGCACGATCAGGTCCTCGGAGTTGCGGCGCATCCGAGTGGCCAGGTGGTCGAGCCGGAAGAGGTTCTCCAGGGTGTCGGGGTCGGTCTCCTCGCGTTCCAGGTCGTCCATCAGTTCCAGCTGGCGGTCGATCAGGCTCTGGCTGCGCCGGGCCAGGTTGAGGAACATGTCGCCGATC
>JASLIH010000092.1 GCA_030152105.1 Actinomycetes bacterium | reverse complement strand
CTTGGCCGACAGGAACGCCACTGGCGCCGAGGACCCCACCCGGACCACCAGCCGCGGATGCCCGAGGATCTCGAGCTCCCGCTCCACCTCCCAGTCGTAGGTCAGCGACCAGGCGTCGTCCTCCCGCTGGTCGACCGGCTGCCCGAACGGCAGATGCCCGGCGCAGCTGATCCAGGCCGCGGTGCCGACGTCCGGCCGCACCACCAGCCGGTCGACCCCCGCGCTGGCCGGATTTGCGAGGGCACCCCGGGGCGGGTGGTCGGCCGCCGACGCCGGATCGGCGGCGGGGCCGCTGGCTCCGGTCAGGGGGAGGGCGAGGTCGGCGGCGCGGGCTGGGGGCCAGCTCGGCTCGGTCCGCCAGGTCCCGGGCTGCTCGTCGAGGTCGGGGGCGGGCCGGGTGCTGTGGCGGGCGAACACGGTCACCGGCGGGTCCTCGTCGACGCCGTTGGGCTGGTCGCGGAGCCAGCGGTCCCACCAGCGGACCATCTCCGGGACCAGGTCGATCCGCGGCCCGGGCAGGGAGTGGTCGGTGGCCGTGTGGCTCCAGGGACCGAACAGCAGCCGCACCGGCGCCTCCAGCCGCTCCAGCACCCGGAAGGTGGCGTTGCGGTAGCCGTCGGCCCAGCCGGCCACCAGCATCGTCGGGCAGGCGATCCGCTCGTACCCCGGTCGTAGCGAGCCCTGGCGCCAGTACGGGCCGTCGACCTGCTCCTCGAGCCACCGCAGCAGCCACGGCTCCAGGCCCTCGACCCGCTCGCGCCACCGTTCCCGCCAGTCCGCCCCGGCGATCGCCGGAACCGGCGGCAGGGCGTTGAGGGCGACCATGTACAGCGGGTAGTCGACCAGGTCGAGCAGCTTGACCGCCCCGCCGGTGTAGTGGACGTCGTCGGTGTACCGGTCGTCGCTGGAGTAGATGGCGATGATCGCCTTCAGCGCCGGCGGCCGCTCGGCCGCCACCTGGAACGAGTTGAACCCCGAGTAGCTGGTCCCGTACATCCCGACCGCCCCGGTCGACCACGGCTGCTCGGCCAGCCACCCGATCACCTGGCACAGGTCGGCCTGCTCGCTGGCCGGGTACTCGTCGGTCGCCACCCCCTCCGACGACCCCGTCCCCCGCAGGTCGACCCGGGCCACCGCATACCCGTACTCGCCGCACAGCCGCTCGTACTCCGGCCGGTACGACGCGGTGGCGTCGTCCTTGCGGTACGGCAGCGCCTCCAGCACCACCGGCGCCGCCCGCCCCTCCTCCGCCCCCTCCGGCAGGAACAAGCTGACCGCCAGCCGCACCCCGTCCTCCATCGGGATCCAGCTCCGCCGCTCGCCCATGCCGGCATTCTCCCGGCCCGCCTCGCGACCACGCAACGCTCGGGTCGGTCACGCGGAGCGGGCGATGGCCTTGCGCACCACGGCCCCACTCATGCGCTGAGGAGGACCAGCCAGTTGTAGGTATTCCTCCCGCCGCCGCTGGATCTCGGCTTCTGTCGCCATTCGCGTCCCTCCTCCCGGGGAGGATTGTGGCAGCCGCGACGATCGGAGACGACCGCGAACCGGCATCTGTGGACAACCCGGATGACTTAGCCCGGGAGCCACCAGACGTGGCCTCGGAGGGCGAGGTAGCCCAGGCCGGCGGCGGCGTCGATCAGGAAGTGGGCGATGACCAGGGGGGTGGTGCGGCCGCGGAGCTGGTAGAGGCGGCCGAAGAACAGGCCGAGGGCGAGGTTGCCGAAGAAGCCTCCGAAGCCCTGGTAGAGGTGGTAGGCGCCGCGGAGCAGGGCGCTGGTCCAGAGGGCCTTGGTGGGGGACCAGCCGAGCTGGTCGAGGCGGCGCAGCAGGTAGCCGCAGACGATCACCTCTTCGAGCAGGCCGCTGCGGGCGGCGGCCAGGAGCAGGACCGGGATCGTCCACCAGTAGCCGGTGGGGGGGATCGGGACCACGGTGCGGTTGACGCCGAGGCCGACGGCCAGGATGTAGATGCCGAGGCCGACCCCGCCGACCAGGGCGGCCAGGCCGACCCCCCAGCGCAGGTCGCTCCAGGGGCGGGTGGTGTCGAGGCCGATGCTGGCCGCCGACTCGCCGGAGCGACCGAGGAAGTGGAGGACGAGGGCGACCGGCACGAGCGAGGTGGCCAGGTTGAGCAGCTGGTAGATGAGCCCGACGTCGGCGAACAGGGGCGCCTCGACCCCGCGGATGGGGGCCGAGAGGATGTCGACGATGGCGTACAGGGCCGACGCCGCCAGCGACAGGGCCAGGACCAGGAGCACCTCGTCCCGCAGCACCCGCCGCCCGGGCAGGTGGGGCGGGAGCCCCGGGCCGGCGGGGTCCGGGGTGGGCTGCGGCGGGGCTTCGGATGTGTCCACGGCACCACGGTAACGGCATCGGCTACGCTTGACTTTATGAACCGGGATTTCATGGGGGCGCTGCGCGAGCGCGTCCTCGTCTTCGACGGCGCCATGGGGACGATGCTGCAGACCGCCGGGTTGTCGCTGGACGACTACCAGGGTCTCGAGGGATGCAGCGAGATCCTGTGCGTGTCCCGGCCGGACGTGGTCAGAGACATCCACGCGGCCTACTTCGAGGCCGGGGCGGACGCCGTTGAGACCAACTCGTTCGGGTCGTCGGCGATCGTGCTGGCCGAGTACGACATCGCCGACCAGGTGGTGCCGCTGAACCGGCTGGCCGCCGAGCTGGCCCGGGAGGTGGCCGACGACTTCCAGGCCGACGGTCGGCCGCGGTGGGTGGCCGGGTCGATCGGCCCCGGGACCAAGCTGCCGACGCTGGGCCACACCACCTACGACATCCTCACCGCGACCTACGCCGACCAGGCCTACGGGCTGCTGGAGGGCGGCGCCGACCTCCTGCTGATCGAGACCTGCCAGGACCTGCTCCAGGTCAAGTCGGCCGTGGCCGGAGCGTATGAGGGCATGCGGCGGGCCGGGCGGCGGGTCCCGGTGATCACCCAGGTGACGGTGGAGACGACCGGCCAGATGCTGCTGGGGTCCGACATCGCCGCCGCCCTGACCGCGATCGAGCCCCTCGGGGTCGACGTGATCGGGATGAACTGCGCCACCGGGCCGGCCGAGATGGGCGAGCACCTGCGGTACCTGGCCCAGCACGCCCGCACGCCGCTGTCGTGCCTGCCCAACGCCGGGCTGCCCGAGCTGCGCGACGGCAAGCCCTGGTACCCGCTCACCCCCATCGAGCTGGCCGAGGCCCACACCCGGTTCGCCTCCGAGTTCGGGCTCAGCATCGTCGGCGGCTGCTGCGGCACCACCCCCGAGCACATCCGCCATGTCGTGGAGGCCCTGGCCGGCCGGGCCCCGGCGGCCCGCGAACCGCTGCACGAGCCCAGCCTGTCCAGCCTCTACCAGTCGGTCCCGCTCGACCAGGACACCACCTACCTGACCGTGGGGGAGCGTTGCAACGCCAACGGGTCGCGCAAGTTCCGCGACCTGATGCTCGAGGGCGACCTGGACGGCATGGTCGGGGTGGCCAAGGAGCAGATCCGCGAGGGCGCCCACGTCCTGGACGTGTGCGTCGACTACGTGGGCCGCGACGGCGCGCCCGACATGGACGTGCTCGCGGCCCGCCTGGCCCAGCAGTCGACCGTGCCCGTCATGCTCGACTCGACCCAGGCCGACGTGCTCGAGGCCGGGCTCAAGCGCCTCGGCGGCCGGGCCATCATCAACTCCATCAACCTGGAGGACGGCGAGGCCCGCATGGACGCCGTCTGCCCGATGGCCAGGCAGTACGGGGCCGCGCTGGTCGCCCTGCTGATCGACGAGGAGGGCCAGGCCCGCGACGTCGACTGGAAGCTGCGTATCGCCCACCGCATCCACGACCTGGCCGTCGACAAGCACGGCCTGGCCGCCGAGGATCTCGTCTTCGACGCTCTCACCTTCCCGCTCGGGTCGGGTCAGGAGGACCTGCGGGGCGACGCCGTGGCCACCCTGGAGGCGATCCGGCGGATCAAGGCCGAGCTGCCCGGGGTCCGGACCATCCTGGGTGTCTCCAACGTCTCCTTCGGCCTGGCCCCGGCCGCCCGCCAGGTGCTCAACTCGGTGTTCCTGCACGAGGCCCGCGAGGCCGGGCTTGACTCGGCCATCGTCGCCCCGGCCCGCATCCTGCCCATGCACCGCATCGACGACGAGCAGCGCCAGGTCGCCCTCGACCTGATCTGCGACCGGCGCCGTGAGGGCTACGACCCGCTGCAGAAGTTCATGGCCCTGTTCGAGGGCAAGGAGGTGGCCAAGGCGGCCAGCGCCGAGGACCTGGCCGCCCTGCCGATCGACGAGCGCCTTCAGCGCCGCATCATCGACGGGGTCCGCGACGGCCTGGAGGCCGACCTGGCCGAGGCCATGCAGGCCCGCAGCCCGCTCTCGATCATCAACGAGGTCCTGCTGGCCGGGATGAAGACGGTCGGCGAGCTGTTCGGCGCCGGCGAGATGCAGCTGCCGTTCGTGCTCCAGTCGGCCGAGGTCATGAAGGCGGCCGTGGCCGTGCTCGAGCCCCACATGGAAAAGGCCGACCAGGGCGGCAAGGGCCGGGTGGTGCTGGCCACGGTCAAGGGCGACGTCCACGACATCGGCAAGAACCTGGTCGACATCATCCTCACCAACAACGGCTACACGGTCCACAACATCGGCATCAAGCAGCCGATCGCCACCATCATCGAGAAGGCC
>JASLIH010000084.1 GCA_030152105.1 Actinomycetes bacterium | reverse complement strand
TGACCACCTGACGACCTGGCCGTGGACTTCCGGGAGCAGCCGGTGCGGACGATGCTGTGGCGGTACCACCTTGGCGGGGGCTGTGTGCTCGCCCTCGCCTATGTGTACGTGCCGTACCCGCCGCTGCGGGTCGGGGCCCTGGTGGTGCTGTGCCTGGCCACGATCGCGGCCACCCTGGCCTCGATCCGGCTGTGGCGGCCGGCCCGGCCACGGCCCTTCCAGCTGTTCGCGGCCGGGGAGGCGGTCGGGTTCGTGGCCGGGTCCCTCGGGTCGTCGGCGGCCGTGACCCGGGCCGGGGGCAGCGTGGCCGCGGCCGTCCTGACCATGGTGGCCTACCTGATCGGGATCGGCGGCTACGCCATGGTCATCCGGTCCCGCAGCCCGGGCCGGGACCGGGCCAGCCTGATCGACGCCACCGTGATCTCCACCGGGGTCGGCATGCTGGCCTGGGTGTTCCTGGCCTCTCCGTACTCGGTCGACGCCTCGCTGCCGATGGTCGAGCGGATCCTGTCCATGCTGTACGTGGTGTTCGACGTGCTGGTCCTGGCCCTGGTCATCCGCCTGGCCATCGGCGGCGGCGACCGCAGCCGGGCCTATCTGCTGATGACCACCGGCTGGCTGGTCCTGGTGGCCGCCGACGCCGGGCGGGCCCTGCTGGTCCTGCTCGGCACCTACGACCCGTCCAGCCCCGTCGAGGCCGGCTGGCTGGTCGCCTACGCCCTGTGGGGCGCGGCCCTGCGCGACTCCGGGCTCGACCCCGGATGCCTGGCCCTCGAGATCACCGAGAGCGTCCTGATGCACGACCTGGAGGTGGCCATCGTCCGCCTTCACGAGCTCAAGGGGCTCGGGGTGCACCTGGCCATCGACGACTTCGGCACCGGCTACTCGTCGCTGGCCTACCTGCGCCAGATGCCGATCGACGCGGTCAAGATCGACAAGTCGTTCGTCGACGGCGTGGCCGGCGGCCCCGAGGAGTCGGCGGTTGCCAGGGCCATCCTCGCCCTGGCCGCGACCCTGCACCTGGACACGGTGGCCGAGGGGGTCGAGCAGCCGGAGCAGGCCGTGGCCCTGGCCGAGCTCGGCTGCCACCTGGCCCAGGGCTACCACTTCTCCCGGCCGGTCCCGGCCGCCGACATGGCCCGGCTGGTCGGACAGCGGCCGGTCGCCAGCCTGCGCCACCCGGCCTGAGCGGGCCCCGCGGCCGGACGGCATGGCATGCTCGGCCCAGCCATGGCCGAGGAGACCCCAACCACCCTGGCCGCGGCCGAGCGGCGACGGCTGCTCCCGGCGGCGGCCGCGCTGGCCCGTGCCCGGGCCGCCGCCGGTGGGCCGCCCCGGCTGGAGCCGGTCGCCGGCCGCCTCGTCCCGGCCGCTCGCGCCGGGCTGCTGGCCGGGACCTTCAACCCCTTCACCCGGGCCCACGCCGCCCTGGCCGTCGCCGGCCACCGGGCCGGCTGCCAGCTGGTGGTGCTGGCCATGGCCCCGGTCAGCCTGGCCAAGGAGGGCCTGGAGCGCGCCCACCCGCTGGACCGGCTCGACTGGGTCGCGGCCTGGGCGCGCCGCCACCCCTGGGCGGTGGTGGCCGCGGCCAGCCACCCCCTGCTGGTCGACATGGCCGAGGCCCTCGGCCACGCCACCGGCGGCGAGGTCGCCCTGCTGGTCGGGGCCGACAAGGCGGCCCAGCTGGCCGAGCCCCGCTGGTACGAGGACCCGGCGGCGGCCCTGGGCCGCCTGGACCGGGCGGCCAGCCTGCTGGTGGCCGAGCGGGCCGGTCACCCCTCCCCCGAGCTGCCCGTGCGGGCGGCGCCGCTGCCCACCGCCGCCTGGGTGCCGGAGCGGTCGGCCACCCAGGCCCGGGCGGCCGCCGCCGCCGGCCGGCCGCTCGACCCCCTGCTCCCGGCGGCCGTGGCCCGGCGGGTCGAGCGCACCGGCGCCTACGCCCCCGGGGACGCCTACCTGGGAAGGATCCGGGAGCTGGAGGCGCTGACTACCTGTGAAGGGCCCGGAAAGCTAGGCTTCCCGCTCGAGGCCCCTGACCGCCGGAGGTAGCCGCATGGCCGTCCGCGACGTGGAGTTCGTGATCGTCGGCGGCGGGGTCGCCGCCGCCAAGGCGGCCGAGGGGGTCAGAGCGGCCGGCGGCGAGGGCCCGGCCGTGGTGCTGACCGCCGAGCCGGAGCTCCCCTATGAGCGGCCGCCGCTGTCCAAGGCGTTCCTCCGCGGCGAGGCCGGGCGAGACTGGGTCCGGACCCACGACGAGGCCTGGTACCGCGACCACGAGGTCGAGCTGCTGCTGGCGACCAGGGCGAGCACCCTCGACCCGGCCACCCGGACGGTCACCACCGAGATCGGCGACCAGCTCCGCTACGGCACCGGCCTGGTGCTGGCCACCGGCGCCCAGCCGGTCCGCCTTGAGCTGCCCGGCGGGGACCTGGAAGGCGTCTACTACCTGCGCACGGTCGACGACGCCGAGCGGCTGCGGGCCGCCATCTCCAGGGCCGAGAGCATGGTGATCCTCGGCGGCGGCTTCATCGGGGCCGAGGTGGCCGCCAGCGCCACCCAGATGGACACCCGGGTGACTCTCCTCGAGCTGGCCGACACCCTCTGGACCAGGGCGGTCGGCCCGGAGATGGGCCGCTTCTTCGAGGCCTTCCTGCGGGACCGGGGCGTGCACGTCCGCACCCGGACCAGGGCCGAGCGGCTGGAGGGCCGCGACAGCATCGAGGCGGTGGTGCTGCCCGACGGCACCCGGCTGGCCGCCGACCTGGTGGTCATCGGGGTCGGGGTCCGGCCCGACACCGACCTGGCCGAGCGGGCCGGGCTGCCGGTCGACAACGGCATCCTGGTCGACCAGCAGCTGCGGGCGGCCGACGGCGTGTTCGCGGCCGGCGACGTGGCCAACGCCGAGCACCCGCTGTTCGGGCGGATCCGCATCGAGCACTGGGCCGAGGCCCTCAACCAGGGGCTGCTGGCCGGCCGGAACCTGGCCGGGGCCGGCGAGCGCTACGACCGCATCCCCTACTTCTTCTCCGACCAGTTCGACCTGTCACTGTCCTACCTGGGCCACGTCCGGGAATGGGACGAGCTGGTGGTGCGGGGCAGCCGCGAGGTCGCCGAGCCGAAGTTCGTCGCCTGGTACCTGCGCGACGGCATCCCACGGGCGGCCCTGATCGTCAACGACTGGAACGCCGAGGACTCGGTACGCGAGGTCATCAGGAGTGGCCAGCCGGTGGACCCCGAACGGCTCCCCGGGCCCGGCGAATAGAAGGGCCCCCGCGCCATCCGGGGGGGCCAAGATAGCGCGAGGGGCCGCAGAGGGCATAGTACCCCGTTTTCGCGAGTTGTGTTGTGCCATCAGGGGACGACGCCGCTGTTGCGAGCAAGATCGTCCCATCGACGGACCCGGCTGCCCTGGCCGTCGTACCGGGTGCTACGTAGGCTGGTCTGCGCCGCCCTTGCCTTCCATGGCATCGTGGAGCCATGGACCACACGACCCTGATCCGGCGGCCCCGGCTCCGTGGGCCTGTGCTGCTGGCCGCCTTCGATGGCTGGAACGACGCCGGTGAGGCAGCCACCACCGCCCTGGACGCGATCGCGGACGGGCTGGCCGCCGAGACCTTCGCCACCATCGACCCCGAGGACTTCTACGACTTCCAGGCGACCCGGCCGACGGTGCGGATGGTCGACGGGCACCGGCGGATCGATTGGCCGTCGGTCGAGCTGCGCGCCGCCCACCTCCCGGCCGCCGACCACGACCTGATCGTGGTCCGTGGGCACGAGCCCAACCTTCGCTGGCGGACCTTCGCGGCCGAGATCGTCCAGGTCGCCTCCAGCCTTGGGGTCGAGATGATGATCACCGTCGGCGCGCTGCTGGCCGACGTCCCGCACACCCGGCCGGTCCAGGTGGTCAGCTCGGCCGGCGACCGGGACCTGGCCGAGCGGCTGGGCCTCAACGTCTCCCGCTACGAGGGGCCGACCGGGATCCTGGGCGTGCTCGGCGACCTGGCCAGCAAGGAGGGCATCCCGACCGTCGGCCTGTGGGCCGCCCTGCCCCACTACCTCAACCTGGCCCCCAACCCGTGGGGCGCCATGGCGCTGGTCAAGGAGCTGCGGCGGCTGCTGCCGATGGCCGTCGACACCAGCGACCTGGCCGGCCAGACCGACGCCTTCGACACCGCCGTGACCGAGCTGGTCGACGAGAACCCTGAGCTGGCCGGCTACATCGAGCGGCTGGAAGCCGACAGCGACGACGAGGAGGAGACCGCCGACGACGACGAGGAGGGCTCGCCGGGCCTCGCCGACCTCCCGCCCGAGGAGCTGGTGGCCGAGGTCGAGCGCTACCTGCGCGACCACCCCGGCGGCTCCCGGAGCTGAGACCGCGGCTCAGACGGTATCCGGCCGCCACGCCGGAGGCCGGGCGGGCCGGTTGACTGAGAGATCAGCTCACTCTGGGGGCATCGGGCGCACGTTTGCGGCCTGCAACCCCTTCGGCCCCTGGGTGACGTCGAACTCCACCAACTGTCCCTCGTCGAGCGACCGGTACCCCTCCATCTGGATCGCGGAGAAGTGCACGAAGACGTCCTCGCCGTCGGGACGGGCGATGAAGCCGTACCCCTTGTCAGGGTTGAACCACTTGACGACACCGCTGGTCACGAACTCCTGTCCCTCCCTTCACCTTCACCTTCGACAGCAGCCAACATGCCGGGCCGGTACCAGACCCGGCGGGCAGGGACAGCTCGAACCGCACTGCGACGGCAGCCTTCCCCCTTACTCGGCCGGATGCTAGCACCCGGTCAGTCATGTCAATAGTCTCGATCTGGTCTATCTCGTCGAAAGTGCTGACGCATCTGCGCCGAACTCGGCAAACCACCGTGCGAGCAGGCACGATGGTGGTCGCAGAAAGCCGCCGGCGCCGACCTAGGAGGCAGTCACCGCATGGATCCCGTCGTCCCCTCGACCGGCTGGGGGGTCACGCACCTGTTCTTCCGCGTCCATCCCAGCCGCTCCCCCGACCCCGTCCAGGCCGGCAAGGAGCTGGTGGCCGCCCTCGACGCCTTCGCCGCCGCCGGGCCGGACCACCACACAGAGCACCAGGTGCTGTGCACCTCGGTCCTGGGCCTCAAGGCCGACCTGGGCGTGATGGCCATCGGCCCCGACCTGGTCCGCCACGAGGCGCTGGCCAGGGCCCTGCGGGCGGTGAGCCCGCTGGAGCCGGCCTACTCGTTCCTGTCCCTGACCGAGGTCTCGGAGTACATGGAGTCCGAGGACGACGTCCGGGCCCGACTCCAGGCCCAGGGCGCCGACGACGTCGAGGACAAGGTCGCCAAGGCGCTGGAGCGCCTGGCCGGCCAGCGCGAGGACCGGCTCCACCCGCGCCTCCCCCGCCGGGCCGTGCTCGCCTTCTACCCCATGAGCAAGGCCCGCGACCCGGGCGCCAACTGGTACCGGCTGCCGTTCGGCCAGCGCCGGGAGCTGATGCACGGCCACGGCAAGGTCGGGCGCCGCTACACCGGCCGGGTCCTCCAGCTGGTCACCGGCTCCACCGGCCTGGACGACTTCGAGTGGGGCGTCACCCTGCTGGCCGACGACCTGAGCGCGATCAAGGAGGTCGTCTACGACATGCGCTTCGACGAGGTGACCGCCGCCTACGGCCGGTTCGGGCCGTTCCTGGTCGGCCTCACCTGCGAGCCGGCCGAGCTCCCGGAGCGCCTGGGCCTGGCCTGACCGTGCCGGTCAGTGCTCCCGACGTTGGACGTCGAGCCCCGGGGACCGTGGCCAGGACGAACTCCTCGCGCGAGACCCCTCACCCCTGGAGCACGCCGCTCACCCGGCGCAGCCCTGGAGCACGCCGCTCACCCGGCGCAGCCCCGAACAGGGTGCCGACCACCAGCACGGCCCCGCCGATGCCGAGCACGTAGCTGCCGGCCCGATCGCGACCCCGACCGAGGCGGTCGCCCAGATGCTGGCCGCCGTGGTGAGGCCCTTGACCGTCAGCCCGTGGCGCACGATGGCGCCGCCGCCAAGGAACCCGATCCCGGTGACGATCTGGGCCGCGAGGCGGCTCGGGTCGGTCCCGATCCCGCCGCCGAACCCGTAGGCCGAGATCAGCGTGAACAGACACGCCCCGATGGTCAGGAGCATGTGGGTCCGCAGGCCGGCCGCCTGATCGTTGAGCTCCCGCTCGGGCGCCGATGGTGCCGCCGAGCACGGCCGCCAGTAGCAGCCGGCCGAGGAGCTCGAAGTCGTTCGACATGGGTCGCTCCGGAGCCGGGGAAGGGCTCATGCTCACCCGCCGCCCTCCCGGCGGTCGCGCCTCAGTGCTGGTCCAGCGGGCACCAGCGAGTCGTGCGGCCGCCGACCTTGGCGGTGGACAGCTCCGAGCCGTGGCGCGGGCACAGCCCGAGGGCGCGCGAGCGGGCGAAGGCGCTGCGGCCGGTGCCGCCGGCCTTGATGGCGCCGCGGATCGCGGCTCGGACGGCCCGCCGCAGCCGGGCCAGCTCGTCGTCGTCGAGGTCGACCCCGCGGCGGCGCGGGTCGATCCCGGCCCGCCACAGCGCCTCGTCGGCCAGCAGGTTGCCCACCCCGGCCAGTGCCTGCTGGTTGAGCAGGCGGGCCTTGACCGGGGCCCGGCTGCGCCCGACCAGGTCCCGGAACCGCTCCAGCGACACCCGCATGGCGTCCGGGCCGAGCCGCCCCCGAGCCGGGTCGAGGGTCACCCGGCCGAGGCGCCGCGGGTCGTTCAGGACCATGGTGGTGCCGTCGCTGAAGGCGAGCGCGAACCGCTTGAAGCGCGGCCCCGGGTCGGCGTCGAACCACAGGCTGCCGCTCATGCCCAGATGCAGGCCGAGCACCGGCCCGTCGGTCTCGATCAGTAGCTGCTTGCCGACCCGGTCGACCCCGGTCACCTTGTGGCCGACCAGCGCCTCGCGGAGGCCGCCGGGCGGCCACGGCCGGCAGACGTAGGAGTCGGAGTCGTCGGCGTCGGCCACCACCCGCCCGAGGGCGTGGCGCTCGAGGGCCTCACGGGCCCGTTCGGCCTCCGGCAGCTCCGGCATGGCCAGAGCATCCCATCCCCCTGCCCGTTCCTCATCCCGAGCCGCCACCGGGCTGCAGCTGCGGGAGGACGACTACGCACGATAGATGATCTCCGCATCACCACCCGGGTGATCCAATCAGGCGGTAGCTCACAACCGCGCAGCTCAAGGTCGAGTCGCTGGCCGTCGCCCCCGACGGGCTGCACGTGTTCGCCGGCGGCAGCTTCACCAAGATCAACGGGGTCGCCCAGAAGAGCCTGGTCAAGCTCCG
>JASLIH010000061.1 GCA_030152105.1 Actinomycetes bacterium | reverse complement strand
CCGCTTCTATGTCGACGACCGGCTGGTCCGCACCGTGCCCCAAGGCCTCGACTACCCGCTGCAGCTGATGATCGACCTGTTCGAGTTCCCCGGCCGAGCGGTTCGTGACCCCGCGGCCTACCCCAAGACCGGAGAGGTCGCCTCCGTCCGCGGCTACCGACCCACCGGCCCGACCAGGACCGCCAGTAGGTGACGACCGGGGCGGGCGAGTGACCGCGGCACTGACCTGCAGGCCGCCATCCCGGCCCGAGTCAGGCCCGACCGTGTCCTGAGCCCTAGCCGACGTACGGGATGGTCTGGGGGCCGTCGGGGACAACCGCGAGCCGGGCTCCCGGGCCTGCGGCGGCCAACTCCCGCGCGACACGGGCCGCCAGGTCATCGACGGGCTCGAACCATGCCGTCCGGAGCTGGTCAGGGGTGACCCCGTCGGCCTTCACGAACACCCGCGCCTTGCGCTGGATCTGCGCCTGAACCTGCACCTGCCACTGGTCGTGGACAACTGCGTCCTGCCTGGCGAGCGCGCGCAGGAAGGCCTCTGGCCCGCTGGCCCCGCGCAGCAGGCCGCCGTAGCCGCCGTGCTCTGGCAGCCCGTCAGCGCACTCGCTGGCGAGCACGATGCTGCCGCCCTCCTTGACGATCTGAGCGGCCGCGCTCAGGCCCTTGACGCTCTGGTACAGGTTCTGATCGAGCGGCCAGCCGCTGTTGGTGGTGACGACCACGTCGTAGGGCGCCTCCACTCGGACCATAGCCGTCCTGTGAGCGAATCGGCAGCCGGCCGCATGGCTTGCGAACAGCTCGCCGGCAAAGGCGTTGGTAATCGCATGCCGCCGGTCCAGGGTCACGTCGAGGTTGAAGGTGACACCTGCCCGGCTGGCGACCGCACGCACCCCGTCGTGTACCGGGTTACCGGCCGTCACTCCCCAGGTCGCCCTGGGGTCGCCGATTCGCGCCGCCGAGTGCAGCTCGAGCACGGTCTCCAGCGCCGCCAGGCCCGGCGCGACCATCTTCGGTCCTCCCGAGAACCCGGCGAAGAAATGCGGCTCGATGAAGCCTGTGGTGATGCGGACGGCGTGGTCGAGAAACGCGCCCTCCACCAGTGCCCGGACGGCCGTGCCCGGGACGGTTCCCAGGTCACGATGGCGTGCCCGGTCGAAGGCATCGTGCTGCAAGACCTGGCAGCGCCCAAGCACCGCGGAGCCGAGCATCCGCTCCAGCTCCGCCGCCGTGCACTGCCGATGGGTGCCCGTCGCCACGAACACGCTCACCGTGCCTGGACCGAGCGGGTCGAGCTCCTCGAGCAGCACCGGGAGCACCCGCGCGGCTGGGAACGGGCGGGTGACGTCGCAGACGACCACGGCGACGCTGGCGCCGCGTTGGACCAGTTCGCCGAGCGGCGGACCGGCGAGCGGCCGGCGCAGGGCGCGCCGTAGCGACCCGGCCTCGTCGGCGAGCCCAGGCTGCTGGCGCGGCTCGATCACGTCGGCGGCGCCGGGCAGGTCAACGGTCAGTCCACTCCGGCCGTATGCCAGGTCAATGGTGGTCATCGCACCGACAAGCGTAGTTCGGCGCGGCGTCGGCCGCAGCAAGCCGGGAGCCGCGAGCAAGCGCTCTTCGCCTTCGACTCCCTTGACCGCGACGGGCATGCGGTCCTCGATTCGGCCCGTTGACTTGTGCCTAGGCGCAACCTATGGTTGCGTACGTGGACAGGCCACATACAGATGCTCGGAGGTCCAGCGATGGGTCGTGCTCGGGCACGCTTGGGATTCGTCCTGCTGGTGCTTCTCGCTCTCGTCGCCGCCGGCTGCGGCCGCGGGGATGATGAGGGTACTGCGGGTGGGGCAGAGAAGGTCCGGATCGGGGCGGTAACCGGCAACTTCTCCAATCCCGCCGTGAAGCAGATGGTCGACGCCATGCAGGCCGAGGCCAAGAAGAACCCCAATGTCGAGCTGTCGGTGCAGGAGTCGGCCAACGTCGAGGAGCAGATCTCAAAGGCGCAGACCATGATCGCCCAAGGCATCAAGGTCATCGCGATCCACCCCTGGGAGGGGAAGGCGATCCTGGCCTTCCAGAAGCAGTACAGCGGCGAAGGCGTGAAGTTCTTCAACCTTATCGACGACGTCCCAGGGGCGGTCGACAGCGGCTACGCTGTGAGCTTCATCTCCGGCGACGAGCGCAAGGGCGGCGAGCTGCTCGGCCAGTGGCTCGCCACAAAGCTGGATGCCGGCAAGGTCGCGATCATCACCGGCACGCCGGGCAATTTCGCCGCCGACTATCGCACCTCGGGCTTCAAGAAGGGGATCGCCGCCAAGCCCGGCATCAAGGTGGTCGCGGAGTCGTCCGCCGACTGGCAGCGTGACCAGGCCCTGCGGGTCGCGACCGACATGCTGACCGCGAACCCGGACCTGGCCGCGATCTTCGCCAACAACGACGAGATGGCGTTCGGCGCCCTGCAGGCTCTCAAGGCCGCCGGTAAGGAGGGCAAGGTCATCGTCATCGGCTACAACGGCACCTGCATCGGGATCGAGGCCACCCTCAAGGGCGACTTCGCGGCGGACGGGATCCTGCCGATCCCGCAGTTTGGCCAGGAGTTCGTGACCAACGCCGTCAAGGTGGCCAGCAACCAGACCGTCCCGAAGACGATCGCGCCGCCGATCCTCGCACTGTCCACCGAGGACACAAAGGCGATCGCCGACGGCTCCCAAGGTGACGTGGACCCGGCGCTGAAGGAGCGTGTCGACCAGGCGGCCGGCGGGAAGTGCTAGTTCGCTGACACCGCAGGCGCCGCCCGAACGCGGGCCCGGCCGGACGAGACAAGCTGATGCGCGAGGTTCAGGTGCCGCTGCTGCGGGCTGAGGGGATCACCAAGTCGTTCCCCGGCGTGACAGCGCTCGGCGGCGTCGACTTCGAGGTGCACCCTGGCGAGATCCACGCCTTGGTCGGCGAGAACGGGGCCGGCAAGAGCACCCTTGTCAAGGTCCTCTCCGGCCTTCACCAGCCCGACGCCGGCACGATCTCGGTCGACGGGGTGTCGGTCGGCTTCCAGCACCGCGGCGACGCCGAGCGCTATGGCATCACCACCATCCACCAGGAACTGACGCTCGTCCCGCAGCTGGACGTGGCCAGCAACATGCTCTTGGCGAGGCCACCGACCCGTACCGGCTGGCGGCGGCTGCTGCGCATGGTCGACCGCGAGGCGCTGTATCGCGAGGCAGCGGCGGCGCTCGCCCTGGTCAACGCGGAGCAGATCGACCCGCGTGCCCGCGCCGGCTCGCTCGGGTTGTCCGCGGCCCAGCTCATCCTGATCGCGCGCGGCCTCAGCCAGGACATGCGCGTGTTCATCCTCGACGAGCCGACCGCAGCGCTCACCCCTTCCGAGCGCGACGAGCTGTTCGCCAGGCTGCGCACGTTGCGAGGGCACGGGGTCGGCATCGTGTACGTCTCCCATCGGCTCGACGAGGTGCTCGAGATCTCCGACCGCGTGACGGTGATGCGCGACGGCAAGGTGGTCGAGACCATGCCGACCGCCGACGCCCGGCTGGAGCGGGTCATCGAGCTGATGCTCGCCAGGCGTCTGGAGGAGATGTATCCGCAGCGGCGTGCGCGCCAGCTCGGTCCGAAGGTGCTCGAGGTGCGTGGACTGCGCCGCGGCGAGGAGCTGCGCGGCATCGACCTCGACGTACATGCTGGCGAGATCGTAGGTGTGACCGGCCTGGTCGGAGCGGGCAAGACCGAGTTCGCCAGGGCCGTGTACGGCGCCGACCCCGTCGACGCGGGCACGGTCCGGGTCGCCGGCCAGGAGCGCACGCCCCGGTCGCCGGCCGACGGCATCGAGCACGGCGTCGCGCTCGTCCCCGAGGACCGCAAGACCCAGGGGCTCGTTCTGATGCTGTCGGTCGCCGACAACCTCGCCCTGGGCGTCGCCAACTGCGGCCGGGTGGCCGGAACGCTGCTGCGCCTGCGCCAGGTGATCTCCAGGCGGCGCGCCGGCGAGCTGGCCACGGACTACATCAGCCGCTTCAAGATCCGCGCGCGCGGCCCCGACCAGCTGGTCCTCGGCTTGTCCGGCGGCAACCAGCAGAAGGTCGTTCTGTCCAAGTGCCTGGCGACCAAGCCGGTCCTGATGATCCTCGACGAGCCGACCCGCGGGGTGGACGTCGGCAGCAAGGCTGAGCTGTACCGGGTCATCGCCGGCCTGGCCGACGACGGGGTCGGCGTGCTAATGCTCTCCTCGGAGGTGCAGGAGGTGGTCGAGACGTGTGACAGGATCTATGTCCTGCGGCAGGGCAGGGTGGCGGCCGAGGTCGCTGGGCCGCAGGCGACCGAGGGCTCACTCATGCGTCACGCGACCGCGGAGGCCACCTCGTGACGGTGACCCAACGCTCCGAGCACCAGGCCGCCCGCGGCGCCGATGCTCGGCGTCTCACCTCCTGGCTGCGGCGGCTCCGGCAGCGGCAGTCGACCCTGAGCACGCTCATCCCGCTGGTCCTGCTGTGGATTGCGCTGACGATCGCCTCTCCGCACTTTCTCACCTTTGACAACGCCGTCAACGTCCTGCTCAACGCCGCCCCGCTGGCGCTGATCGCCGGCGGGATGACGCTCGCCCTGATCGCGGCCGAGATCGACCTGTCGGTCGGCTCGGTGGTCGCGCTGGTCGGGTCGCTGGCCGCTCTGCTCTCGGTCAACTTCGGCGTCCCTTGGCCGCTCGTCCTCCTTGGGGCGCTCGCCGCCGGCGGGGCGGTCGGCACGGTCAACGGGTGGTTCACCACCCGGCTCGGGATGCCGTCGTTCGTCGCCACCCTGGCGATGCTCGGGATCGCCAGGGGCATCGCGCTGCTGATCACCCAGGGCAGCCCGATCTACGGCCTCCCAGACGCGATCGCCTGGCTCGGGCAGGGTGACATCTGGATCATCCCCGTCCCGATCCTCCTCGCCGCCCTGATCCTCGCCGCGCTGCACTTCGCCCTGACCCGGACCCGCTTCGGACTGAACGTCTACGCCGTCGGCGGCAACCCGGAGGCGGCCCGTCTGTCGGGCGTGGACGTGGCCGGGGTGAAGATGGCCGTGCTCGTCCTGAGCGCCGTGCTGGCCTCGATCGGCGGTCTGATCCTGGCCGCTCGGCTCAACGCCGGGTCGGGAACGGTCGGCGCCGACCTGCTACTCGACGCGATCGCCGCAGTGGTGATCGGGGGGACATCTCTGCTCGGCGGGGTCGGCCGCATCACCGGCACGGTGCTCGGCGTGCTCCTGATCGCCTCGATCCGCAACGGCCTGGTGCTGCTCAACGTCTCGGCGTTCTGGCAGCAGGTGGCCATCGGCGCGCTGATCCTGCTGGCGGTCTCGGTCGACTACCTGGCCAAGGGTCGGCCGAAGCCCTGACAGCCCCCCGACGGGAGGCGACCACAGCGTGAAGCCGGCCGCGACGATCGCCGCCGAGGACGTGCGCGTTCCCCTACGCGACGGCGTCACGCTGCGAGCCGACCTGTACCGGCCGGCCGGCGGCGGCCGCCATCCCGTCCTGGTGATGCGCAACCCCTACGACCGTCGCGTCGCCCAGAGCTATCTGTACGCCCACCCGAGCTGGTACGCCGCCCAGGGGTACGCGGTGCTCTCGCAGGACATGCGCGGCCGCTGGGGCTCCGACGGCCGCTTCGACCCGCTCGTCAACGAGGGGCCCGACGGGGCCGACACCGTCGCCTGGGCCGCCGAGCAGCCCTGGTCCAACGGCCGCGTCGGCATGTACGGCTTCTCCTACCCAGGAATGTCGCAACTGCTGACCGCCGCCGAGCTGCCCGACGGGCTGCGTGCCGCCGTGCCAGCCCTGGCTCCGTCGCAGCTTCGCACCGGCTGGCTGTACAACGGCGGCGCCTTCGCGCTGGCCTTCGCGCTTGGCTGGGCGATCGAGCTGGGCGTCGACCAGGCCAGCCGGCGCTCGCCCCACCTGGAGCCGGCGCTGCTCGCGGCCGCAGCCGACCCGCGCCCCTGGTTCGCCCACCGGCCCCTGCGTGACCTGCCGCTGTTTCGGCGCAACGGGCTCTGCGACTTCTACTTCGACTGGATCGAGCACGAGACCGACAGCGCCTGGTGGGCCAAGCGGCAGGTCGAGGGCCACTACGACAGCATCCAGGTACCCGCGCTGCACGTTGGCGGCTGGTACGACGTCTTCGTCGACGGGACGCTCACCAACTGGGCCGGCCTGCGCCTCGCCGGCCACGCTCCACAGCGACTGGTCGTCGGCCCCTGGCACCACCTGCCGGCGCTGGTCCCGGCCGGACCGATCCCCTTCGGCCAGGCGAGCCTGCGCGACCTCGACGCCGACCAGCTCGACTGGTTCGATCTGTGGCTGCGCGACCACGACCGCGGCCCGACCGTCCGGCCGCCGGTGAGCGCCTACCTGACCGGCGCCGGTCGTTGGGTCGAGCTCGACGACTGGCCGCCGCCCGGCGCCCGACCTCTGCGCTGGTGGTTGCATAGCCGCGGCCGCGCGAACGGCGCCTCGGGCGACGGGACGCTGTCGACCGAGGCCCCGGCGGACGAGCCGCCTGACGTCTTCGTCTACGACCCCGCCCAGCCGGTCCCGAGCGCCGGCGGTCACTCCTGCTGCGATCCCGGCTATGCGCCGATGGGCCCGGCCGACCAGCTTGCCGTCGAGGTCCTCCACAGCGTGCTCGTGTACACCTCGCCGCCGCTGGAGCGGCCCATGGTGGTCGCCGGGCCGGTCGAGGCTGAGCTGCACGCGTGCACCTCAGCGGTCGACACCGACTGGGTCGTCAAGCTCTGCGACGTTGACACGCGGGGACGCTCGGTCAACCTCCAGGAGGGAATCGTGCGCGCCCGCTTCCGAGGCTCACCCGACACGCCGGTCCCGCTCGTCCCGGGCGAGGTCGAGGCGTACCGCGTCGAACTCGGCAGCCTCTTCCACCGCTTCGCGTCAGGTCACCGGGTGAGGGTGCAGGTGTCGAGCTCCAGCTTTCCCGCCTGGGAGCCGAACCTCAACACCGGCCACCCGCTCGGCGTCGACGCCCTCCCGGACCGGGTGGTGGCCACCCAGCAGGTGCTGCACACCGCCGGGGCCGCGTCGTTCATCAGCCTGTCGATGCTCGACGGTGAACCGTGAGCGCGGCTTCCTCAGACCGCCGCCCGGACCAGCTCGACCGGGTGGTGTGCCGCCCGCCCGGTGCCGTGTGCGATCTGCTGGCGGCAGGAGACCCCGGTCGCGGCGAGCAGCGTGCCCGCCGGCTCGGCCGTGACCGCGGGAAAGAGGCGCAGTCCACCGATACGCATGGAGAGGTCGTAGTGCTCGGCCTCGAACCCGAACGAGCCGGCCATGCCGCAGCAGCCGGCGTCGACCTCGGCGACCTCGGCCCCCGGGATGCGCCGCAGCAGCCCGACGGTCGCGGCGGTGCCGACGAGCGCCTTCTGGTGGCAATGGCCGTGGAACAGGATGCGGCGACCGCTCATCGCCGAGCGCGCTCGCAACCTCAGCCGGCCGTCGTCGATCGCCTCGGCGAGCAGCTCCTCGACCAGGCGCGTGGCGCCGGCCACGGCCGCGGCGGCCGGGTCCTCTGGGTGCAGCGCGACGTGCTCGTCACGCAGGGTCAGCAGGCAGCTCGGCTCGACCCCGACGATCGGCACGCCCCGCTCGGCGAACGGGGCCAGCCGGGCCGACATCCTCGCGGCCAGCTCGCTGGCCTGGTCCAGCAGGCCTTTCGAGATGCTTGCCCGGCCGCAGCAGCCGCTCTGCTCGACGCGCACCCGCCAGCCGGCCAGCTCCAGCAGCTCGACCGCCGCGATCGGGATAGCCGGTTCGGTCCAGGTGGTGAACGAGTCGGCCAGGAACACGACCTCGCCGAGCGGGAACGGGCCGGCCGGCGCACGACGGCTGGCCAGCCAGCGCAGCAGGGTGTCGCGCCGAAAGCGAGGCAGGGGCCGGGCCGCGGCGACGCCGAGCACCCGCTCGGCGAGCGTCCGCGTCAGCCGCGAGCGCCCCGGCAGGTTGGACAGCGGCGCCAGCGCCGAGCCCAGCGCGTTCAGCCGCCGGACGGCCGCGAACAGCCGGGCCCGCGTCGGCACGCCGTGCAGGTCATGGCTGACGGCAAGCGTCTCGGCCTTGAGGGCCGCCATGTCCACCCCGAGCGGGCACTCGCGCTTACAGGCCTTGCACTCCAGGCACAGGTCGAGGATCCCGTGCAGGCGGTCGTGTCCGAGCGCTGCCCTCGGGTCGGGCGCCGAAAGGGCCATGACCAGCGCGTTGGCCCGTCCTCTCGTGGCATGCTCCTCGTCGCGGGTGGCCATGTAGGACGGGCACATGACGCCGCTGGCCGTCTTGCGGCAGAGCCCGATGTTCATGCAGCGGTCGGCCGCGGCACGCATGCCCTCTGGGAAGCTGAGCCGGGTCGCCACGGCCGGTGCTGGGTCCATGGCCGGGTCGCGCAGATGCTCGGTCATGGCAGGGGCGTCGACGATCTTGCCCGGGTTCATGCGGCCGTCCGGGTCGAACAGGCGCTTGACCGCCCGCATCGCCTCGTACAGCTCGTCGCCGAAGACACGGCGGTTGAACTCGCTGCGGGCCAGGCCGTCGCCGTGCTCGCTCGAGTTGGCCCCGCCGTACTCGACAACAAGCTCGAGCACCTCCTCGGCGACGGCCCGCATCGCGCCGATCTCCGCCGGGCTGGTGAGGTCGAGGAAGGGGCGGATGTGCAGGCAGCCGACCGAGCAGTGCCCGTAGAACCCGGCCCGCAGGCCGTGCCGGTCGAGGATCCCAGACAGGCGCGCAGTGTAGGCGGGCAGGTCGGCCGGGTCGACCGCGGTGTCCTCGATGAACGCGAGCGGCCGGCGGGTGCCGACGCTCGCGGCCATCAGCAGCCCGAGGCTGGCCGAGCGGACCCTGAGCAGGTCGGCCTGCTGGGCCGGGGTGACTGCTCGCAGGATGTGGTAGCCGTGCCCGCCGCGCCGCCAGCTCGCCGTGAGGCGGTCCAGCCCGGCGGATACCTCCTTCTCGGTGTCACCGAAGAACGTGACGAACAGCAGAGCGTCGGGGTCGCCCTCGAGCGTCGAGGCGAGCGCGGCATACTCCAGCCGCTGTCGGGACAGGTCCAGGATCGTGCGGTCCATCAACTCGACCGCCGCCGGGTCGCAGGCCAGCGCGGCCCCGGTCGCCTCGACCGCGGCCTGGGTGGACCGGAAGTGCCCGACCGCGATCGCCCGGTGCCGGGGCGCCGGAACCAGCCCGACGAGCGCCTCGGTCACGGTCACGAGCGTGCCCTCCGAGCCGACGACGAACTTGGCCAGATCGAACACCCCGTCGTTGGCCAACCGGTCGAGTCGGTAGCCTCCGGCCCGCCGCCAGTACGCCGGGAAGCCGGTCGCGATCGCGGCGCGGTGCCGTTCCACCAGGCCGGGGAGCTGCCGGTGGACAGCGCCTTCCAGGCCGGGCCGGCCTGCCCGCCTGGCCAGCTCTTCGGGGCCGATCGGCTCCAGGTGGGTCCGGTTCGCGTCGGCGAGCACGACGTCGAGGCCGAGCACGTGGTCGATGGTCATGCCGTAGCGGACCGAGTGGCTGCCCGCCGAGTTGTTCCCGATCATCCCGCCGAGTGTCGCCCGGTTCGCCGTCGAGGTGTCCGGCCCGAAGACGAGGCCGAACTTGGCGGCGGCCCGGTTGAGGTCGTCCTGCACGACGCCCGGCTGGACACGGGCACAGCGGCGTTCAGGGTCGATCTCCACGATGGCGCGCAGATGGCGGGAGAGGTCGAGCACGACGGCGCGCCCCACCGTCTGCCCGGCCAGGCTGGTGCCCGCCCCGCGCGGAAGGACCGGCGCGCCGAACTCGGCGGCGACCGAGACCGCGGCGGCAACGTCATCGGCATCGCGTGGGAAGACCACCCCGAGCGGCTCGATCGCGTACATGCTGGCGTCCCTGGAGAACACCTGACGGGTCCAGGCGTCGAACCGGACCTCCCCACGCAGGGCGCGGCCGAGCGCGGCCGCCAGCTCGGGAGACCCAGGGTCTGGCACCGCGGTCACCGCGGCCGTCCGGCGCCGAACCCGGCCCGGTGCATGCCCCCGGACCGGAGTGGAGCCAGGGCCCGATGAGCTATCGCAGCGGACGCCACTTCCTGCAGATCCCCGGGCCGACCAATGTCCCCGACCGAGTTCTGCGGGCGCTCGCGGCCCCCACGATCGACCATCGCGGGCCGGAGTTCGCCGCGCTCGCGCGGGCGGTCCTCAGCGACCTCAAACCGGTGTTCCGCACCACCGGTCCGGTGGTCGCCTTCCCGGCGTCGGGAACCGGCGCCTGGGAGGCGGCGCTGGTCAACACCCTGTCGCCAGGCGACCGGGTGATCGCCTTCGACACCGGTCACTTCGCTGGCCTGTGGTCGCGGATGGCAGGCAGCCTCGGCTTGGAGGTCGATCTCGTGCCGGGGAGCTGGCGGCGCGGGGTCGACCCGGCGCTGGTCCATGAGCGTCTCGCGACCGACCGCACGCACGCGGTCAGGGCGGTCATGGTCGTCCACAACGAGACCTCGACCGGGGTGACGAGCGATGTCCCGGCCATCCGGGCCGCCGTCGACGCAGCCGGGCATCCGGCGCTGCTGCTGGTCGACACCGTCTCGTCGCTCGCCTCGATCGACTACCGGCACGACGAGTGGGGCGTGGACGTGACCGTCTCCTGCTCCCAGAAGGGGCTGATGCTCCCGCCCGGGCTCGGCTTCAACGCGCTCGGTGAGCGGGCGCTCGCCGCCTCCGCCAGCGCCGGCCTGCCCAGGTCGTACTGGGACTGGCAGCCGATGCTGGCCGCCAACGCCGACGGTCACTTCCCCTACACGCCGCCGACGAATCTGCTGTACGGACTGCGTGAGGCGCTGGCCATGCTCGCCGAGGAGGGCCTGGAGAACGTGCTCGCCCGCCACCGGCGCCACGCGGAGGCGACCCGCCTGGCGGTGCGCGCCTGGGGGCTGGAGGTCCTGTGCCAGGACCCGGCCAGGTACTCCAGCTCGCTCACGGCCGTGCTGGTCGGTGCCGGCAACGACGCCGACGAGGTCAGGCGGGTGGCGCTCGAACGCTACGACCTGTCGCTCGGCGCGGGCCTCGGCCGCCTCGCCGGACGCGTGTTCCGCATCGGCCACCTCGGGGCGCTCAACGACCTCATGCTCGCCGGAACGCTCTGCGGGATTGAGCTCAGCCTCGCGCGTGCCGGGGTGGGCACCGGCCGCGGCGGCGTCGACGCCGCCCTCACCCACCTGCGCCGAGACTAAGGCCGCGCCGCTCATGCCAGCCGCCGCTCTGCCCACGCCGCCATCGCCAGGACGCGGGCGTCGTCGCCAGGCCGGCCGACGAGCTGGGCGCCAACGGGGAGGCCGTGGTCGCTGGTGCCGGTCGGCAAATGCACACAGGGCGTACCGAGCAGCGTCCAGGTGCGGTTGAAGACCGGGTCGCCGGTTGCCCCCAGCCCTGGCGGCGCTGCACCCGGCGCGCTTGGCGTGAGCACCAGGTCGTGCCGCTCGAACAGCGCCGCCAGCTCCTGGCGGCCAGCCTGGGCGAGGCCGAGCGCGTCAAGGTACTCCCTCGGTGAGAGGCCGCCGCCCTTGTCGAGCAGG
>JASLIH010000050.1 GCA_030152105.1 Actinomycetes bacterium | reverse complement strand
AGTCCTCGGGACTCTCTGTGACGAGGAGGTTCCCGTCCAGGAGGTGCTGCCGTGGCTCTGGTTTGCATCGGTCATCGCTGCGGATCTGTGGGACGACGAGCGCTGGCGCGTGGTCGCAACCCGTCACGTGACGATCGCTCTCGAGGCCGGCGCCCTCAGCGAGATCCCTCGTGCGCTCGACTCGCGCGCCTACGCGCACCTCTTCGCCGGGGAGCTGGCGGCGGCCTCGTCGCTGTTCGAAGAGGTACGAACGGTGTGTGAGGCGACCGGGAGCAACCCGGCCCGCCTCGGGCCGCTCGGATTGGCCGCCTTTCGTGGCCGCCAGCGCGAGGCCCGCGCGCTGATCGACACCACGATGAACGAGGCCGTGCCGCGTGGCCAGGGGGCCGGAGTGACCGTCGCACACTGGCTGCACGCGTTGCTCTGCAACGGCCTCGCCCAATACGGGGACGCGCTGGCCGCGGCCCAACTAGCGGCCGCGCACCAGCAGGTGGGTGGCGCGCCGCGATGGAGCTTGGTCGAGCTGGTCGAGGCGGCGGCACGGAGTGGCGAGCCCGAGCTGGCGTCCGACGCGCTTGAGAGGCTCTCGGAGACGACACGAGCCAGCGGCACAGACTGGGCGCTCGGCGTCGAAGCGCGCTCGAGGGCGCTCCTGAGCGACGGCGACGTCGCGGAGCCGCTCTACCGTGAGGCGATCGAACGGCTCGCGCGGACGCGGGTCCGCGTGGAGCTCGCCCGCGCGCAGCTTGTGTACGGCGAGTGGCTGCGTCGCGAGAACCGGCGCCTGGACGCGCGCAAGCACCTGCGCACTGCCTACGAGATGTTCAGTCACATGGGGGTCGGGGGGTTCGCCGAGCGCGCCCGCCGCGAGCTCTTGGCTACCGGCGGGACCGCGCGCAGACGCCCGGAGGAAACGCGCGGCGTGCTCACACCTCAAGAAGCGCAGATCGCGCAGCTGGCGCGGGAGGGCCTCTCCAATCCCGAGATCGGCGCGCGGCTGTTCATCAGTCCCCGGACGGCGCAGTACCACCTGCGGAAGGTCTTCCTGAAGCTCGACATCACCTCGCGCAACCAGCTCAGCCGCGTTCCCGCCAGCCGCCTCAGCCCCCTGTAGCCGACGCGACTAGCGACGAGCGACTCGGCGGATGTGAGAGCATGCCGGCCGCGGGACCCTCGCTCCAGACCTCACGCACTGCCGCTGGTCCGGGAACCGCAGCTGAGATGCCATCATGGATCTGGAGGGGCTGGCTTTGGCTGGACGGCTTTGCCTTCGCCAACGCTATGCTCAAGGCCGGTCGTTCGTAGCTTGCTTGTCGGAAGGAAGGAGAAGGGATGGATGAGGACGTCGCCTTTGCGCGAGACATCCGGCCGCTGTTCAGCAACCGCGATGTGGGCTCGATGTCCAGGTTCTTCGACCTGTCGTCCTACGACGACGTGCGCGCCAACGCCGAGCGCATCTACCAGCGCCTCGCCGACGGCACCATGCCCTGCTACGGATCATGGCCGGCGGACAACGTCCAGCGCTTTCGCACCTGGATCGACAACGGGTTCGCCCCGTAGGTGCGATGGCGCGACGCCGGCTTGGGAGCGTCGCCGCCGGCTCGGGTACCCCTGACCGAAGGTCGATTGGCTTCGTGCTGGCCTATGGCGGATCTGAGAGCCCTGCTGGCTCGTCGGGCGCGGGGTGGCGCATCCACCACTCTGTGAACTCAGCGCAACGGCCCTCGGCGTCCAGGCGGATGACCCACAGGTTGCTGTAGGTGTGGCGCTCGGTGGGGTAGCTGGTCTCACCCTGGACGACTGCGATCTCGGGGGTCACCGCGAGCAGGTGCCAGCGGAACTCGGCCTGGCCGGGCTCGTCCTTGCGGTCCAGCCACTGGCGTACGATCTCGTCTCGACCCCTCCAGGGTGGACTGTACGGCTCGGTGTGGTAGGCCGCGTCCTGGGTGAAGAGCGCGCGGATGTCGGCTGGGTCATTGGAGTTCCATGCTTGGAGGTAGCTGTCGATCCAGGCGTGCACGCGCCCGGCGTTCGCATCGTCCATCCCTCACCGGCCTCCCAGGCCACCTCCCCGTCGGGGACCTAGCAGGCTCGCACTGTACTGCGTCGACACCCGCAACGCCGGGATCTGGTCGGTCATGGCGTAGGCTGCCCAGGCGAGTCAGATGGGTTGCGGGTCCACTCAGAGCCATGGAGGAGGGCGATGGAGCCGACCCCGCCGGAGCTGGGCGCGAACACCGGCTCACCGGGCGAGCTGGTCTTTGAGAGCCGCGAGGAGCTGCTGTACCTGCTGGGCGAGGCGGCGGAGCTCGAGCATTCCATCTTCTGCGCCTACCTGTACGCGGCGTTCACCCTCCAGGCCGAACCCGGAGCGGGGCTGACGGCCGCGCAGGTGCCAACCGTGGCCGGCTGGAAGCGAGCGATCAACCAAATTGCGCTGCAGGAGATGATCCACCTGGCCCTGGCCAACAACCTGCTCGCCGCCCTCGGGGGGGCGCCTCGTCTCGGCCGCCACAACCTTCCCCAGCGGTCCCCCTACGCGCCCGAGATCCGGCTGACCCTGGCCCCGTTCAGCGAGCAAACGCTGCAGCGGTTCCTTTACATCGAGCGGCCGGAAAAGATGGACATCTCGTCGATTGCCGGCGAGCTGGACCACGACCGGCCGGCCCCTCCGGTGCCGACCGGGCCGCTGGTGCTGCCGGCGCCGCAGGCCTTCTCCAGCATCGGGCAGCTGTACCGCGGGATCGAGCGAGGGCTACGCGGCCTGGTCGACCGCTACGGGGAGGAGCGGGTGTTCGTCGGCTCGCCCAACGCGCAGGCGTCGACGCGCTACTTCCGCGTCCCCGACCGCATGCCAGAGCTGATCCCCGTCACCGGGCTGGCCTCGGCGGTCACGGCGATCGAGACCATCGTCGAGGAGGGCGAGGGCGCCCGGGGCGGCTGGCAGCGGGCGCACTTCGGCCGCTTCCTCGAGATCCTGGAGGCCTACCGGGCGATGAAGGCCGCCGACCCGTCCTTCTCTCCCGCCCGCCCATCGGTGACCAACCCATATGTCCGGGTGCCACGGGACCTGCTCGGTCTGGCCACGGCCAGCGGGCCGGCCGCTCCCGACGACCCCAGGGGGGTCCACCTCATCGAGGACCAGTACACCGCGGCGATCAGCGACCTGTTCAACGCCTGCTACGCGGCGATGTTGCAGTTGCTGTATCGCTTCTTCCAACACACCGAGGAGACCGACGCCGAGCTCAGCATGCTGGGGGAGGCCGCGCTGCTGATGATGCTCCAGGTGATCCGGCCGCTGGGGGAGTTGCTGAGCAGGCTACCGGTCGGGCCGCACGCCCCCGGCATGACCGCCGGGCCGAGCTTCATGCTCACCAGCGCGACCCCGGTGACCCCGCACAAGCCGGCGGCCTGGAGCATCCTCGGCGAACGGCTACGGGAGCTGGCGGAGGTGTGCGACGGCCTGACGGCAGGCGCGCCAGAGGTGTTGGCTGGGGTCCGACAGCGGCTGGCGGCCTGCGCGGCGTCGCTGGAGCCACCTGATGCCGCTGGTCGGGAGCCGGAAGCAGGCGTCCCAGCCAGGGCCGTCGACCCACCCGCCGCCGCCGCCGACACCGTCCCCAGCTTTGCCCGGGATATCCGGCCGCTGTTCACCGAGCGGGACCGGGCCGCTATGCGCTGGGCGTTCGATCTGGGGGAGGTTGCCTCGGTGCGGCAGCACGCCGACGCCATCCTGGAACAGGTCGCCGCGGGCCGTATGCCCTGCGACGCCGCGTGGCCAGCCGAGCGGGTCGCGCTGTTCCACCGCTGGGTACAGGCCGGCAGCCCAGACTAAGGCGCTCCACCAGAGCCTTGAGCATCATTGGCGCTAGCGCCCTAAACGCCGCGGGGGGTTGAAGGAGGACCACGGGACCCACGCGCGCTTGGGCGGGTTGTGGACGGCTGGGTGGCGTTAGGCTGGCGCGGGCAGGCATCCGGTGAGCTGCGGAGCCACGACGGGTTGGAGGGGCGTTGGCGCGATCGCTGCAGCACATGTTGCTGGGTCGTCCGCTGCCAACCACGGCGATGCTGGAGGAGCGCCTGACCCGGCCGCGGGCCATCGGGGCGTTCGGGTTGGACGCTCTCTCGTCGGTCGCCTACGCCCCTGACGAGATCCTCTATGCGCTGTTGCTGGCCGGCGCGGCCGCGGCCCGGCTCAGCCTGCCCATCGCGGTGGCGATCACCGCCCTGCTGCTGATCGTGACCGTCTCCTATCGGCAGACCATTTTCGCCTACCCTCACGGTGGCGGGTCGTTCACGGTCGCTCGGGAGAACCTGGGGCGGATCCCTGGCCTGGTGGCCGCGGCCGCGTTGATGGTCGACTACCTGACGGTGGTGGCCGTCTCGGTCACCGCCGGCGTCCAGGCGATCGTGGCCTTCGTACCCGCCCTCGATACCCACCGGGTGTCGGCCAGCGTGGCCGGCATCTTGCTGCTGATGGTGGTCAATCTGCGTGGCATCCGCGAGGCCGGCGCGATCTTCGTGCTGCCCACCTACCTGTTCATCGGCTCACTCGGCGCCCTGGTCGTGTGGGGACTGCTGCGGGTGACCGTGCTCGGCGGGGTACCGCAGGCAGTCCACGCTGCACCGCCGCCAGCAGTGGAGGCGCTGACACCGTTTCTTGTCCTGCACGCCTTCGCCGGCGGCTGCACGGCGATGACCGGCATCGAGGCCATCGCCAACGGCGTGCCGGCCTTCAAACGGCCCGAGGCACGTAACGCCGCGACGACCCTGTCGATCCTCGCGGGCATCCTGGCCGTGCTGTTTCTTGGCGTGACCTACCTCGGCCAGCACGTGGGCGCCGTGCCCACCGCCCAGGCCAACGTGGTCGCCCAGGTCGGCCGAGCGGTCGCCGACGGCCCACTGTTCTACCTGGTCCAGCTGTCGGCCGCGGTGGTCCTACTGCTGGCCGCCAACACCTCCTTCAACGGCTTCCCCCTGCTGGCGGCGACCATCGCCCGCGACGGCTACTTCCCCCACCAGTTCACCAAACGCGGGCAGCGGCTGGCCTACTCCAACGGGATCATCGTCATCGGGGCCCTGGCCATCGCGCTGGTGGTGGTGTTCAGGGGCAGCACCCACGCCCTCATCCCCCTGTTCGCGGTCGGTGTGTTCTTGTGCTTCACCTTGTCCCAGGCCGGCATGGTCCGGCATTGGCGGCGGACCCGCGGCCCTTGGTGGCGGGTCAAGCTCGCAGTCAATGGCATCGGGGCACTGGCCACCGGGCTGGCCACCATGGTCGTGGTCGTGGCCAAGTTCGCCGCCGGCGCCTGGCTGGTCGTGCTGCTGGTGCCGTTGCTGGTCCTGAACTTCCTGGCCATCCACGCCCACTACCAGCGGGCCCGAGAGGAGCTGGCCAACGTCGGGCCATCCCCGGAGCCGCATGACGTGCGGCACCGCACCCTCATCCCGGTCCACAAGCTCAACCGGGCAACCGCCGAGGCGGTCCGCTATGCCCTGTCAGCCAGCGACTCGGTGATCGCGGTGCACATCGACGACGACGGCGACGAGACCAGGCAGCTGCAACGCGCCTGGCAAGCGTGGTGCCCGAGCATCCCCCTGCGGATCGTGCCGTCACCCTATCGCGAGGTCCTCGACCCACTGGTCGACTACATCCTGCGGGTCCAGGCCGAGGAGCCCCGCCAGCCGCTGACGGTAATGGTGCCCGAGGTCATTCCCCACCGCTGGTGGGAGGAACCACTCCACAACCAGAGCGCCTTCGGTCTCGAGCTGGCCCTGCGTTACAAGGACGGGATTGTGGTGACCACCGTCCCGATCCGGCTGCACCGGTGACGATCGCCTGGCAGCGCACGGGAGCGTGACTGGCAGTCGATGAATCAATCGCGCGAAGCGCATCCTCAGGTCGCGCGCCACCGTCGACCGCCAAGTAATGTGCTCATCACTAGCCGGCCGCTAGCATGGCTCACCCAGCAGTGCACGTCCCACTGATCCTGGCTCATCGCTCCGGTGCTCTTGGACACCGGATAGGCAGGGTGAAGATGCCTGTCATACCTCGAAGGCGAGTTCAAGGCCGAGCTGCTGGAGAAGCTCGGCAGTGGGTCCGCCTGGTCGCCGACCTCATCCGCGGGCGGCCGTCGGCCGGCGGCGTCTGCGCCATCGGGGAACTGGGCTGGGTCGTTGATCGGGCACAGCCGTGACCGGCGCCGGGGGCGACCAGGTCCGGGTGCGCCCGGGCAGTCGCTTCCCACTGGGGGCCACGCCGGGCTCGGGCGGGACCAACTTCGCGGTCTCGTCGGGGGTGGCCGAGGGGATGCTGCTGTGCCTGTTCGACGACGCCGGGGCCGAGATCCGGGTCGCCCTGCCCGAGTACGACGCCGGGGTCTGGCACGGTTTCGTCGAGGGCGTAGGCGCCGGCCAGGCCTACGGCTACCGCGCCACCGGCCCCTGGGACCCGGCCCGGGGGGTGCGCTGCAACCCGGCCAAGCTGCTGCTCGACCCGTACGGCCGGGCCACCACCGGGCCGGTGCGGTTCGGCCCGGAGGTCCTCGGCCACGACCCTGCCGATCCCGACCGGGCGAGTCAGCTCGACTCGGCCGCGCACGTCCCCCGGAGCCTGGTCGTCGACCCGTCCTTCGACTGGCCAGGCGGCGCCGCACCGCGGCACCGCTACGCCGACACCGTCGTGTACGAGGTGCACGTCAAGGGGTTCACCATGCGCCATCCCGGGGTGCCCGAGGCACTTCGCGGCACCTACGCGGGGCTGGGCCACGAGGCCGCGGTCGCCCACCTCGTGGATCTCGGGGTGACCGCGGTGGAGCTGCTCCCGGTGCACCAGCACGTGCCCGAGGCGTTCCTGCTGGAGCGGGGGCTGACGAACTACTGGGGCTACAACACCATCGGGTTCTTCGCCCCCCACGACGGCTACTCGGCCGCCGTCCGGGCCGGCCGCCGCGGCGGCCAGGTGGCCGAGTTCCAGGCGATGGTCGCCGCACTGCACGCGGCCGGGCTGGAGGTGGTGCTTGACGTCGTGTTCAACCACACCGCCGAGGGTGGCCAGCTCGGGCCGACGCTGTGCCACCGCGGCCTGGACAATCCCGCCTACTACCGGCTGGACCCCGGCGACCCTCGCCGCTACGTCGACACCACCGGCACCGGCAACGCCGTCAACGCCGGCGACCCGGTCTGCCTCCAGATGATCATGGACTCGCTGCGCTACTGGCTCACCGAGATGGGCGTGGACGGGTTCCGCTTCGACCTGGCCCCGACCCTGGCCCGCGAGGACGGCGGCTTCGACCGCATGTCGGCGTTCTTCGACCTGGTCGCCCAGGACCCGGTCGTGTCCCGGGCCAAGCTGATCGCCGAGCCGTGGGACGTCGGCCAGCCCGACAGCTACGACGTCGGCCGTTTCCCGCCCCTGTGGAGCGAGTGGAACGGCCGCTACCGCGACAGCATGCGGGACTTCTGGCGCCGCCGAGGCGGGCTCGTCGGCGAGTTCGCGACCCGCTTCAGCGGGTCGTCGGACCTGTACGGCGGGTCGCGCCGGCGGCCCACCGCCTCGGTCAACCTCGTCACCGTGCATGACGGCTTCACCTTGCGCGACCTGGTCTCCTACGACCGCAAGCACAACCAGGCCAACGGCGAGGCCAACCGGGACGGGACCGATGACAACCGCTCCTGGAACTGCGGGGTGGAAGGCCCCGCCGGGGACCCCGAGGTGGTCGAGCTCCGCGCCCGGCAGTCCCGGGCGCTACTCACCACCTTGCTGCTGTCGTTCGGGGTGCCGCTGCTGCTCGGCGGGGACGAGCTCGGCCGCACCCAGGGCGGCAACAACAACGCCTACTGCCAGGACAACGAGATCTCCTGGCTGGACTGGTCGCAGCCCGACGAGGACCTGCTGGCCTTCACCAGGCGGCTGGTGGCGTTGCGGCGCGCCCACCCGGTCTTCCGCCGGCGGCGCTTCCTGGTCGGGGTGGAGGCGGCCGAGCTGGCCTGGTTCACCCCTGCCGGCACGCCGATGACCGGTGAGAACTGGGCCGACCCCAACGCCAGGGCCCTGGCCATCTACCTCGACGGCGACGACGCCCCCGACCTCGCGGAGGACGGCGCGCCCCTGCTCGACGACGACTTCCTTGTCCTGGTCAACGGCTGGTGGGAGAAGCTCCTGTTCCGGGTCCCCGACATCGACGAGCCGCGGGCCTGGCGCACCGAACTAGACACCTACGACCCCGGGCGAGCGGTGGACCCGCCGGACCTGCACGCCGGCGACGACCTCACGCTCGGCCCCGGGTCCATCCTGGTGCTGCGGGCGGCCGCCGCAGGTAGCCAATTGCTGAACCACCCCGAGGCGCATTCGGCGCTCCACTAGCGCAACACTCTGGCCGAGGCAACAGGGAACCCGCGAATGGCCGGTCAGGGGCTGGCCGCGAACAGTTGCCAGGTGCCGTCGACGCCCTTGAGCGGGTGCGGTCCGCGGTCGGTCATGGCGATGTCGGAGCCGACCACCAGGTCGCGGACCGTGCGAGAGGTGAGGATCACCCCCGGGGCGGCTGCGGCCATCACCCGAGCGGCGATGTGGACAGCGATGCCACCGACGTCGCCCTCGCGCAGTTCGATCTCGCCGGTGTGGAGTCCGGCCCGGATCTGGAGGTCGATCCCGGTCAGCTCGTCGCGGAGGGCGGCCGCGCAGCGGATCGCCCGGCCGGGCCCGTCAAAGGTCGCCAGGATGCCGTCACCGGTGGTCTTGACGAGCCGACCGCCGAACTGCTCGACCAGCCGGCCGGCAAGCTCGTCGTGGACCTCCAGCAGCTCCCGCCAGCGCCGATCCCCGAGCCGGGCGGCCCGTTCGGTGGAGCCGACGATGTCGGTGAACAGCACCGTGGTCAGCACCCGGTCGGGTTCGGCGGTGCGCCGGACGCCGGTGAGGAACTCCTGGATGGCGTCAAGGGCCAGCTCCGGCGTCTCCCAGGTGAGGTCGACGTCGGAGCCCGGGAGCTCGATCAGTCTGGCCCCGGCGATGTGGTCTGCCAGGTAGCGGCCCTGAGCGATGGGCACCAGCTCGAACCCGCTGCGGTGCAGGATCAGCGTCGGCGCCTGCACCAGCGCGAGGACGGGGCGCACATCGACCTCGGCCATGGCACGCAAGAACAGCTGGGCGTCCTTGGGACGGGCGCTGGCGCGCTGCCACTTGGCGAACCAGCGGAGGAAGCGTGCGTCGCCGGTGCGGCTGGGCACCAGCTGGGCTGCCAATTGCTCGCTGCCCCACAACCGGTCGAAGGTGGCCAGTGCGGCCTCGACCTCCTGTGGGGTGCCCCCGATCGGGTAGTCGCGGTCGGCCGCGAACCGGGCCGAGGTGTGCACCAGGACCAGCGCGCTGGTTCGTTCCGGCCGCGTCGCGGCGAACAGCAACGCGGTCGGGCCGGCGTCGAGCTGGGCCATGATCGCCGCCCGCTGGCTGCCGACCTCGTCCAGCACCGCGGCCAGCTCCTCGGCATAGGACTCCCATGGGGGCAGGGGGTCAGGCGGGAGGGAGTCCGAGGGTCCGGTGCCGCGCCGGTCGAACAGGATCAGTCGGCAGAACGATGCCAGACGACGCAGGAACAGGGTGGTCCCAGGGTCCTCCCAGGCGATGTCGATGTGGCTGTAGCTGCGGCGGGCCAGCACCAGGTCAGGTGGGCCGCTGCCGAGCACCTGGTAGGCGATCCGGTCCCCGTCCAGCCGGGCGTACCTGGTCTCGGGCTGCACGGCCTCACCGGCCCCGGGCATAGCGCAGGATCTGGTTCCACATGGGCACCGAGCTGGCGATGATCACTACCACCCCGGCCAGGCCGGCCGCGGCCACCGCCAGCTCGGCCGAGCCAAGGTCCAGCAGGTCGTACAGGAGCCAGCCGAGCAGGCCGAAAGCGTCACCGCCACGGCCAGGACCGGGGGCCTGGGAGTGTCCACGGGGAAGCAGCCGTTCGCCACGCCAACCTCCAACAGCACAAGCTCAACCGCACTTACTGTAGAGCGCCGGCGGTTCCCGATACGAGCCTTAACCGAAGGCAGCTCCACCGGCTCCAGCAGCGGGTCGCGGGCCGTGGGTGGACGATGATGGGTGCTGGCGGGCGACTGGTCAGGATGGCCGGGTGCCGGCGCCGCGCCCGCGCTGGGCAGCGGCCACCGCCTCCCGCTGGCTCAGCTGGGCGCCGGTGGCGAACGCCTGGTCGAAGCGGTCGCCCCCTAGCGCCTGGCGGATCTGGGCTACCAGCGCGGCCTCCGCCCGACGGTGTAGGGGCCACGCCCGCAGGCCGACCCGCCGGCGCAGGCCCTCGGCCGCGCCCGCCAGCAGCGCCGCCCGCTCTGCATTCCCCTCCACGGACGCCAACCAGGCGAACCCGGCCAGGCACAGGGCCACAAGTTGGGTGCTGCGGGCGGCCAGGCTCAGCTCCAGCGCCTCCTCCAGCGAGGCCTGGGCGTCCTCCAGCTGGCCCTGCACCAAGGCCAGGGTGCCCAGCAGCACCTGGGAGGTGGCGGTGAGCCAGGCGTTGTCGAGCCGCACCGCCAGGTCGCGCGCTTCGGTCAGGTGGCGCAGCGCGTCGTCGTAGCGGCCCACGGTTGTCTCCACGGAGCCGAGGGTG
Source organism: Actinomycetes bacterium (assembly GCA_030152105.1). Next base: position 4,210 of record JASLIH010000050.1, on the reverse strand, counting down.
AGGCCGGCCGAAGTGGTCCCAAGGGGCTCGTCCTGGTCCCGGAACTCCTCCAGGGAGGCCGACGCCTCCCGCAGGGCGCCGTTCAGGTCATCGACGATCGGCGAGGTCCAGGCCATGGCCAGCTGAGACGCCGCGTGCAGGTAAGGGTCGGCGATTCCCTCCAACAGCGGTGCCAGGCGCTGGCGGGCCGACAGCGCCATCGCGTCGTCGCCCACCTCTCTGGCGGTCACCGTCATCGTCCATAGCAGCTCGGCACGGGCCTGGGGGTCCAGTGAGTCGGCGCCGGGTAGCAACTGGTCGAACCAGGAGCGGGCCTCGCCCAGGTGATCCCGCTGCGACCAGAATGGCCACAGGACGCGGAACAGGTGCGGCAGCGGCCCAGGGTCGTGGTCCAGGTACCAGCGCACGGCGGTGGCCAGGTTGCCCGCCTCAGCCTGCAAACGCTCGACCCACTCGCTCTGGCTGGCGCCCCGGAGCGGCCGGTCGGCCTGCTCCGCCAGGGCCCGGTAGTAGTCGGCATGGCGACGCCCGATCTCGGCGACATCCGGCCGGGCCACCAACCGCTCGGCGACGTACACACGGATGGTCTCCAGCATCCGTGGCCGGGGACCGAGTTCGGTGATGTCGAGGAAGATGAGGCTGTGACGGGCCAGGGCTTCGGTCAGGTCGAGGGCGCGGTCCTCATCGAGGCTGGCGACGTCGGCGGCCGCTTCGACCGTCCAGCCGTCGACGAAGATGGCCATGGTTTCCAGCAACGACTGCTCGGGCCCAGCGAGGAGCTCCACGCTCCACTCGACGGTTGCCCGCAGGGTCTGCTGGCGCTCGGGCAGGTCCACCGTGCCCGTCCCTAACGCGTCCAGCGACTTCGCAAGCCGGCCAAGCAGCGCCTGGGGGTCCAGCAGCCGGGTCCGGGCGGCGGCCAGCTCGATGGCCAGGGGCAGGCCCTCTAGGCGCCGGCACAGCTCGGCCACCGCCCAGGCGTTGGCCTCGGTCAGGGCGAAGTCGGGGCGCACAGCGCGGGCCCGGTCCACGAACAGCGCCACCGCCGACGAGGCGGCTACCTGGTCCACCGGTGCCCTGGCGAGGTCGGCCGGCAGCGGCAGCGGCGGGACCGGGTACTCCTGTTCGGCCCCCAGCCCCAGCACCGTGCGGCTGGTCGCCAGGATGGTCATGCCGCGGCAGCGGGCCAGCAGCTCCTCCAGGTCCCTGGCCACCTCGAGCACCTGCTCGAGGTTGTCCAACACCAGCAGCCAGCGGTCGTCGCCCAGCCGCTCGGTCAGGGTTTCGAGCGGGAAGTCCGTTCCCAGCTCGGCGCCCAGCGCCCGGCCGATGCCGCCCAGGACCAGCTCGGGCCGGGTCACCCCGGCCAGGGGGACGAACACCACGCCAGCGTCGAAGCGGCCGCCCAGCCGCTCGCCTACGGCCAGGGCCAGCCGTGTCTTGCCGACCCCACCCGGACCGCTGAGGGTCACAAGCCGGGCTCGGTCGAGGAGGTGGGTGACCTGGGTGATCTCCTCGGCCCGGCCCACCAGCGAGGTCAGCTGGAGCGGCAGGGTGCTCGGTCTGGCGCCCAGAGCCCGTGGGGGCCCGAAGTCAGCCCGGAGCCCCTGGATTACCAGGTCGTACAGGTGCTCGGGGGCAGCGAGGTCCTGGAGCCGATGTCGGCCCAGGTCGCGCAGCGACACCCCTTGGGGCAGGGCATGCTCCACCAGTTCGCGGGTGGCGGCAGAGACCAGGACCTGCCCGCCGTGGCCCGCCTCGGCGATCCGGGCCGCCCGGTGCACCTCGAGGCCGACGTAGTTGTCCCCGCCCAAGATTCCCTCCCCGGTGTGCAGGCCCATCCGGACCCGTAGAGGGAGCTCCATCGGCCAGTCGTGAGCGGCCAGGCCCCGCTGGGCGTTCACGGCGGCCTCGACCGCCCGCACCGGGCTGGCAAAGGCGACGAAGAACGAATCGCCCGCGGTACTGACCTCGACGCCGCCCTCCTCGGCGGCCCGGCGCATGATCGCCGCATAGGCGTCTCGGACCGCCCCATACCCGTCGCTCAGGTCCTGGACCAGCCGGGTGGAGCCCTCGATGTCGCTGAACAGGAAGGTGACCGTCCCGGTCGGCAGCCCGGTGATGGGGGGGTGGGGTGGCGGCAATGAGCCAGGGTCGATCGGCTGGGCGCTTGCGGCGAACCGCTCGCTCAACAGCGTCGCCAGGTCGTCGCGGACCAGCCGGCCCAGCTCGGCCGGCGTCCGGAAGTACCGGTAGGAGTCGGTGGCCTCCTGCTTCAAGCGGTCCAGCAGCTCGGCCAGGCGGGGCTCGCGGTCGGGCGCCGGCGTCTTGACATACAGCAACTGGGGCAATCCCGCCGACAGCTGGAGTTCCTCCTCCAGACCGGAGATCGCCATGCCGGGGCCGATCCGCCCGTAGCGCTGCCAGTAGAGCCCGACGAAGACGTCACTCCGGGCCAGGTAGGCCCGGTACAGCTCCCGCGGCGGGTACGGCCGCGCTCCCAGCTCGAACAGCACCGGCGTCAGCCGCAACGCCGAGATGGCACGCGCGGCCGCTCGCCGCTCGGCGGCCAGCTCGCCGTGCTCGCCCACCGTGGAGCTCACGAACACCCGCAGACGCCGGTCTGGCGTGCGGATGACCGCCTCGACCCGCGATGCTTCCTTCATCGATCGTCCCTGGTGAGAGCCACCGCGCCAGTCTGGAACGGGCCCGCGCCACCGGCAACCCCGCGCCGTCAACTCCCGCCGTCAGCGATCGCTGGCCCCCCGGCGGATCAGGGGTCTCGGGCCCGAGGTCATTGTCCAACAGACGGGTGGATCAGTACCGGCCGTCGGCCGGCCGGGCCCAGCTGCAAAATCCGCGGCCAGTCGTTCTTGCTCCCTGGTCGATGGCGTCCTGGTCACGCTCGGCAGCTTGTCGCCGGCATGGGCATGACCGGCCAGGTACGGCATCTGGCGGCCGCTGTTGAGCACGAGAGGTTCGGGCAACGCTGAGAGCTCGCGCTGGTCAGCGTGAGCCCGCAGGATCGATGGCCGCAGCCTCCGTTCCGGCGTGGCGGACGGTGAACGCCAGGAAAATCTGGGAGAAGCCCCGGAACAACGCCAAGAACCCCACCCAGAACAAGATCAGATACGTCCGCTGCGCCAACGCAAACACCCGATCCGACCCCGACACCCAAAACGCCAACAACACCAACAACACCCCAGTAACCAGATTCACCCACCAATACGCGTTCACCGCCCGCGACATCACCCCCCGAACAATCTCAAACGCACCATAAAACACCAGGATCAACCCCAACACCGACGCCAACGCAAAGAACGTGTTGACCGGCCGGACGAACCCCCACAGCCCACCCACCAAGAAAATCCCAGCCATCAGGTAATGCCACACCTTCCACCCACCCGGCGCCAACGCCGCCATCCCGACCTCGTTGACCCCCGCGACCAAGAACACCACCCCCACCAACACCCCAACCGTGGCGATCGAGGTCGAGTCCAGACGCAGCACCATCCAGGCGATCAGCAACCACAAGACCCCCGAGACCAAAAACAACCACCAGTACCGGGCCCCCTCCCGGGCGATCAACCGCTCCTCGCTAAGCATCGAAATCTCCCTCCTATCTAGATGAAGCGCTGTCGGAGCCGAGCGCCTTGACGATGAGCTCGGCGACCCGCCCCGGCTTCTCGATGGGAGCGAAGTGGCCGGCTCCAGAAATGATGACAAGACTCGCTGAGGGTGAGCCTTCGAGGGCCGCACGTTCCTCCGGTTGGATCTTGACGTCGTCCTTCTCGCCGAAGATCACCGTGGTGCTGCGACCGCTGGTCGCCAGATCGCCGGCCAGCGCGGGGTGCCCGCCGAGGTACTGCAGGTACGCGCGGGTCTGGCGTCGCACGAAGCGCGGATCGTTGTTGGCGAGCTCGGCGACCACGTCATCCGCCTGGTCGGGCGGCAGGCTCCCCCGCATCGCCGGTCCGATGACGCGGAACATCAGGGAGAAGGGGAGATGACCGAGCACGGAGCCCAGTCGGTCCAGGGCACGCGGGAAGATCGACTCGTCCTTTCGGCAGAAGCTGGGTGACAGCAGGACGAACGGTCCCGAGCACCCGCCCCGGAGCGCCATCTCCAGCGCGACATTGGCGCCGAGGCTGTGGCCGGCGACTGCGTCCGCGCCCAGGCTCGCGGCAAGGTCGGCCGCGAGGCGGCCGTA